>JBCCQO010000092.1:0-10125 GCA_039024595.1 Pseudomonadota bacterium
CGCTGGCGATAGCGGCACGGTTCGCTCTGAGAAAATCCAGAGATACCGCGGGCATGAATACCGATGGCGTTTAAATAGCGATAGAAGCTAGCCGGTGGCATTCGCAACTCTAGATTGATCCTGCTGCTCAAGCAGCCAATCTTCGAATTGTTCGACACTTTTGGGCCGGCTGATGTGGTAGCCCTGGGCTCGGTCACATTGCATCTCGGCAAGAATCGACAGAGACCCTTCGTCTTCAACGCCCTCCGCAACGGTCTCAAGACCAAGGTTGCGAGCAAGGGAGACTAGGGTTTTGACCATGATCCGGTCGTCCGCATTCTCCGCAAGCTTCTGGACGAACGCCTTATCAATTTTCAACTCGTTAACGGGCATTCGCTTGAGCTGAGCCATGGACGAAAACCCGGTACCGAAATCGTCGATCGACAGTTTTACACCCATTTTTCTTAGATTACCCAGAGCGAGTATAGCGGTATCGGGATCTCCCATCACCGCGCTCTCGGTGATCTCTAGCGTCAGCGAATCGGACGGTAAGGCGAGTTTTGACTGAAGCTCTCCAACGTAAGCGGGCAGACTCAGGTCCGCGACATCAACGGCCGAGATGTTAACCGCAAGTTCGAGCTCAATGCCTTGGGCCCTCCAGCTTGCCTGTTGCTCAAGAGCGGTCTTGATCGCCCATTGAGTTACGTAACGAATCGCTCCGGTCTGTTCCGCCAAGGGGATAAACTCATCAGGGCGAACCAATCCAAAACGCGGGTGCTCCCACCGAATCAGGCACTCGGCGCATCCGACCTTACCCGTAGTGAGCGACAACTTGGGCTGGTATTGGAGATACAGCTGCCCTTCCGTCAGCGCTTCCTTCAGCTCCGACATCAAGCTCAAACGCTGAACCGAGTGTTGGTCTAAGGAGTCTTCATATACCGCAAAGTGATCATGACTGCGTTTGCAGCTGTACATGGCGATATCTGCGCGTTGGAGCAAGGACTGCGCTTCCTGTCCATGTTGGGGGGATACGGTTAGCCCGATACTGGCATTTACATCCAGATGCAGGCCTCCCAGGGCAAACGGAGACTCAAAGATGTTCGCGATCTGAGTGCCCAGCACGCGTGGATCACGATCGGCGAAGCGCTGGGTTATAAGGGCAAATTCATCCCCGCCGATGCGGGCAAGGAAGTCACCGGGCTCCTTCCAGGATTTGAATCGCTCCGCGATCATATTGAGCAAAAGATCGCCGGTTGCGTGCCCGACCGTATCGTTGATCTCCTTAAATTCATCAAGATCCAGCAGTGCAATTGTGATTTTTTTGCCTGGCTCTTCCCTCAGCACCCGAGTTAACCGGGATACAAACTGGTTTCTATTGGGTAGCCCGGTGAGCGAATCAAAATAAGCGAGCCGGTTGATCTCTTCCTCGCGCTCGCGAATCCCATCCTGCATATCCTCGATCGCGCGCGAGAGCACACTCACCTCACGGGTGCCACGACGAGGCAGATCGCGAGCCTCCTCGCCCCGACTGATCCGGTTGGCGGCGGCAACCAGCTTATCGATCGGCTGGGTGATGCTTCTCGAAATTCTCATCACTGCAACGGCGGAGAGCAGCACTGCGAGCAGCAGCACGATAATCAAACGCAGAAGCAAAGATTGATAGGGTAGGTAGGCGCTATCAAGGGAAGTGCTGACCACTGTTTCAAGCACCGGTTGCCCGGCAAGCTGATTGACGCCTATGGCGACTGCCTGTTCTCCAAGCATGATCTCACCAGCGTCTGTCGCCGCAGTGCTGAGTGCAGCGGCGAGCTCGTTAGAGGCTTGCACATCCAGCGTACTACCCCATACCGATGGCGTCGCGCCGACTTCGACCAAGCTGACTTGCATTCCCGTTAGCGCCACCAGCTTCTCATCGATCAGGTTATCGCTGAGCTGCCCCATAACGATCCAAGCATTCACTTTTGGAGAATTTTGGACGTAGCGAAGCGGCGCCGCCTTCACTAGATAATGACGCTCTAAGAAATCGGCCCAACTCAAACCCGGGTTCGAATAAGCAGACAGTTCGTATTCGAATTCGGTTATCGAAATGGAACTGGTTAAAATCGCGCCGTCGCCATCGAGCACAATGTACATGTCCGCACCGAGGCGCTGACGATAGTTTTCCATCGCCACTACCAGCGATGCGGGATCATCCTGTCCGGAAGACACCAGTTGTTTGACGCTGAAGTTTCCGCTCAGGTCGTTTAGACCGTCTCGCAATAGGGTAGCTCGCGTTTCAAGCCGATCTGCCACCACTCGCGACCCCGCGAGATGATGAGCATCAAGTTGGGTTTTGGAATGCTGATAAGCGGCCTCTTGGGTCAGATAGAGTGTCAGCAGCGCAACCAATACGATCGCCGCAAGAAACAGCAGCATGATCTGAGCACGGAGAGAGTTACTGCGAAAGAGCCGTCTCACAGCATTGGATTTATCACCGGTCCATTCGCTAGTCATAGTCTCCGGATCCTGTGATTTCTTCTTGCTCATAGCGGGGCAAAAGGCGGCGACTCAAAGTAATGCTTGCCTCGTACTGTCCGCTTGCGAGTTCAAGACTTCTTTCACTCGCCGAACCTTGAATCCTTGGGTGCCACCAACGTAAGAGATACTCACCGCTAGGCGCGTTAAGCTGTGCACGCCCCGTTTCATCGCTACGCGTGAAGAATGGGGTATCTACCACATAGATATAACCCAACATCCAATCGTGTACGTTGCAGCCGAGTTCGACTTCGCCAGCGCGCTCAAATACTAAAGCCTCGGGATTTGAGTCGTTATAGAGTTTGATTTCGAAGGTTTTGGCCTGCGAAAACGAATAGACATGGTGCTTGATCGAGTCGGAGTTTGGGAAACTCACTTCAGCGCCGCGCTGAACCACTAGAATGTGTGGCGCAAATTGTCGGTTAATCTGATCCATGGTTCCAGGTTCAGCGCCATCGATGTCGTCGAGCGCATGCTGATCGCCGATGGGCTCTAGCGCCACGACCGCTCCGGGAACAGGCTCACCGCCTTGTTGAAGAAGCTGGATTTCGAACGTCTCTGCGGCCGTATAGTGTGCAGCTAACGTGAGGAGAATCGTCGCGACCGGGAAAGCCCGGGTCAGCTTCGATATAAATACTCCGATCAACGGGCCACCAGCAACGTGGGCAGCTTTCGCCATGGCGCTGGCTCGCGGCCTTTTTGATAGCTTAGTGTTCCAAACTTTCACACTCGTTTGCATGCTCGTTCTTGCAGACCTACTGGCGACTAAATCGTCGAAAAACATCGGTGCTGGCTTCGAATTACTTAATATCGAGGCTTAGAGGTTCAAGGTAACTCATTAGTTCACCGAGTGAGTGTGTCTTATGTCTCATTTCTTGTGCTTGTAACGGTGCAATATAAGTAGCCAAACGGACCGAGAAGAAGAGGCGCCGTACAAGGCAAGACCTCAGGGGTTTACCGGTTCGTTCACCCAGTTTTCCGAAGCATCTAACTTAGATATCCAACGCGACTGCGGCTGGCCTCGCAGCCTTAAATGATCCACCGCAAGCACGCCTAGGTGTAGCGCGAGGAAGACAGCGGGAGGGTTTTCAACCTTGAACGTCAGCCCCCGTTCATCAACGGGAGTTTCATCGTCTAGCGGAAGCCTAGGCTCCGGCCAGTAGAACTGCGACCTCGCGGCATCCGAAAGGGAAGACCACAAAGCCTGTCTGGTGTGCTGATCTTCGTCTCCCTCGCCAGTGAGGGTGAGTGTTCCGGCCAAGCGGAATTGTTCGCGCGTATGAGTGAAGTACCAACACACTTCACCCTTAGCGCGGGTGGCGATCTCTGCGACTTTTTGACTTCTGAGATCGGTGATCATAGCGAGCGTCGCAGAACCTGCGTCGAATCCCCGAAAAACAAGCGAACGAACCGCGGGACTGCCGTCGGGACGAACGGTGGCGAGCTGTAGATAGCGATTGTGTGCGTCGCGCCGATTCTTTGAAATCGCGCTTTTCAGCGCACTGCGCCAACAGTAGTCTTTCGCTAGCGCTTCCGAATTTTTTTCGCTTTCCATGTGCCTCCATAGCGATAGTGCGGATTTTTTAGTGACGAATCGGCCTGACAAGCATGGCAGACTAAAAACCAGCGTTGCGACTGGTCAACCTGAACTCGATAGCGCACCAACGAGGGTACGGAACAGCGCTCGCAGGCTTTCCGGACAAAGCCAGTTGGTTCCTTTTCTAACGCCATGACGCTTGAGACTTCCCGATCGACCGTTGTGCTTCCATGAACGTTCAGGCAAACGCCATGATTGGCATTGTCATACGCAGAGTCGGTGCTGAAGGTTTGCTATCAACAACACACTGCTGTTTACGGATAAAATAAAGTCGTTGAGAAAGTCGGCCCGGCAACTGTGCGTCGATGGACCGTTATGACTCGAACACAGTAGTATGAAAGACGATGGTGAGACCAAGCAGAATGCCTAACGCTGGCGCTATTTATGGAGCCAACGATACGAGCTTTACGTTCCTACTTCTGCTGGCAAAACACTTGAGCCGCGGGCTCCAAAGCGGGCGTTTTCAGTCCTAACTGCATATAAGGTGAGCGCAGATTAGGTAATCATCTGGTCTGCTGCTAAGCCGTGAGTGTACGCTGAGAAAGCAGGCCGCCAGACAGGTGCAGGACTCGATCGGCAGACAGAAGGGTTTCGATCCTATGAGCGATGATTATTCTTGTAACGCCAAGTCTCCTTATCGCTTCGTTGACTTTGCTTTCGCTCGCCGGATCCAGGTGCGATGTGCCTTCATCAATCAAGAGCACTTTTGGATTTTGGTAGAGCGCTCGCGCCAACAGAACTCTCTGTTCTTGCCCACCGGACAAGCACGAACCCATATCACCTATTAGCGTGTCAAAGCCCATCGGCATGGCTTCGATGGTCTCGTATATATCCGCGGTCTTTGCGGCCTCGAGCAGACGATTGTCGTCGATGCGTACGTCGAAGGACGTGATGTTTTCCCGCAATGTCCCAGAGAATAAGGTGTCGGTTTGCATCACGGAGGCAACCTGAGAGCGATAGTCTTGCAAACCAAACCTTGCTAACGGCACTCCGTCGACCAACAACTCACCGTCCTCCGGGCTCTCCAGACCAGCAATAATTCGAATCAGCGTAGACTTCCCACTGCCAGAGCAGCCGGATATTGCAACAGATTCCCCCGAAGAAACGTCAAGACTTACGCCATTAAGAATGGCCGGTAGTCCATCGGCATACCGATATCGAACGCTGCGTAAAGAAATTGCGCCTTCAAGAGATCGTCCCGTCTTGGCCAGTTTGTAGATAGGTTCCTGCTGCGTAAGTGCGACATCTGATAGACGCTCAAGATGTAGCCGTAAAAGTGCCAGCTGTAAAAATCGATCCATTAGGTCGACAGCGCTATCGAAAAAGTAGTGTTTGTAGGCAAGAAACGCCATCAGCATGCCGACGGAAAAGCCACCCGCTAGAACGTGCTTGGCACCAAGATAGATGCAAATAACACTTTCGATTCCAAGTAAAAGACCGGAGCCGAACTGCAGCCAAATACGCGTCGAGCCGAGCCTAATCTCCGAGTTGGTGAGGCGTGCCGTGTACTCACGCCACAGGGTAGATCTACTACCTTCGAGACCCAACAGTTTTAACGGAACGATGCCGCGAACCGTTTCGAGGAAACATGAACTTTCTTTCGCTTTGGCTTCTATCGCCTGTTCACTCCTTGCGCGCAAAGTACCGAGGAGTGCAACGCGATGAGTGAGTATGAGGAACGCAGTAGCGATCGAGACTAGCGCTAGCTTGGGCGAGTAGATGAACATCACCGTTAAGGCGGTGACGATCATAACCGCATCAACAAACGCGGCCGTTACATCCTCGACCAGAAAGCTCTTTACCGCATCTAGTGATGAAAACCGATAGAGGACATCGGCAGTGTGACGCTGGGCGAAATAGTCATGCGGCAAGCGAAGGAGGTGCTGAAACAAGTTACTGGCGATATTAAAGCCAAGAAGAGATGAGCTTCGAAGCGCGACATAGCTACGCAGTGCCTCCGTCGCGCTCTTAAGCACCATGAACCCTGAGAACCCGACAGCGAGGACCAGCAACAGTGAATGGGCTGAAGTGGGAAGAACACTATCGACGATAAGTTGAAGGAACAGCGGGCTTGTCAGAACGAAGACCTGCATCAGCAACGACAGCACTAACAACTGTATTAGGACGCTTTTGACACCAAGAGATCGGGAACACAGCGTTCTAAGACTTAAGCGCTGACGCTCAACTTTTGGGACAAAGTCATCGCTTGGATCGAGTTCTAGCGCAACGCCTGTGTAGTGCTCTGACAATTGACGGGCGGTTAAGGAACGCTTTCCGTGTCTCGGGTCATGAATAAGCGCTCGTCCACGACCCACACGGTCAAGAACCACAAAGTGATCCATATCCCAGTGCAGAATAGCCGGTTTACGCAGGGCATTTATATGTTCAAGCGGAGCTTTGACCGCTCTCGAATGAAACCCGAGTTCACTCGCAATCGACATTAACTGGCGTAGATTGGTCCCCTGGCTAGAAATTTTATGGCGTCTACGAAGCGTAACTAAATCGGTATCCAAACCGTGATGACTCGATACCATCGCCAAACATGCCAGAGCACATTCAGCGGCTTCCGCTTGCAAGATGGTCCGAGTCTTACCAGCACGATGGAACAAGCCGAAAGGATCGATCACCCCGGTTCAGCCTCTTTCTGTGTTGAAGTTACCGCGCGAAGTGGATCCAGTAGCCAGTCTAATAAGCTCCTATGTTCCACGATCACATCTGCGGAAAAAGCCATGCCAGCCTTTAGTTGCTCAACTTGACCGTAGCTCTGAATACTTTGCTGCGCCAAGGATGCCGTTACTAGGAAGTGCGGCGAGCGAGAGTGGGCATAGGGGCTTACAAGGTCGGCGGGCACTATGGTCTGCGTAACACTATCTACAACGCCCTCAAAGGTGCCGTGCTTTTGAAAAGGTAGCGCATCGTACTTCAGGTGAACGGCTTGCCTGGGCTTAACCAACAATGCTGCCGAACCGGAAAGATACATCTCAGCCTTCAATGAGCTATTCGGCGGAAGGAGCGTTACCAGCGCGTTTTGAGGAGTTGCGTAGTCGCCCAGCGCAGCACTGACAGAGTCGACTTGGCCAGCTTCCTTTGCGACGACCCAAGTCTCTTGTCTAACTTCAAGCGCGATTAACTGTGAGTTCAGTTCGAAAAGCTTTTCTTCAATAGCGTGTTGTTGCTGTAGATGACTCAGTTGCAGGCTGTCCAGTTCACTCAGTTTCGATTGGATCAACGCTTCGTGACTGGCAATTTGTGCACTTACTTCTTGAGACTGAAGACTCGCTTCTAGAAAGCGTTGGTCGCTGTGCTCGATATCGATCAGCGCGATGTGGCCCGTCCCTGCGAGCCTTGTCAGCTTCTCATGGCGTTCCCTGAGAAGCTCGAGCACATCGCCTCTGGTGTCGATCTGCTCCCTTAAGCGGGCCACTATTTGCCGTTGACCTTCCAAACTGGCGCTGAGTCCAGTTTTGCGCGTCTGATACTCGAGTTCGTTCAGCCTTTGCCGCTCTTTCATTAGACCGACACGCGACTGCAAACTTTCAATTGACGCTTGCGCAACACCGGTTCCGGACTTTCCCTGGGAATCTCTATGTAGAGCAACTAGGCGGTCCCCGGCTTTAACACTGTCGCCTGGCTTAACACTAACCTTCGCGACGATGCCCGAGACCGGGGGTCGAATTCTGGAAAACCCATGCTGGGGAACCAAGGTTCCACGAACCGTCTCGTGCCGCACGTAGGTATCCATAGACAAAGCAAGTATGCCGACCGCAACGATTGACGTTATAAAGATCGTGATGACCCAAGTCCTTAAAGGAGGTGCAAGCAGAACCCCTAGGTCTTGCTCTTTCTGGACTTGAAAAAACTCGTCACGAAAAATCGACGTAGAGGCCATGGAATCTTGCTCAGTGACCGTTCTCGGACGGATTTCACTCATAGAAGAGTGATTGAGTGTTCGACACTCCGTCAGAGAACGGTGCTATGGCTACCGTTCTACCCGGCTTACCCAATTCAACTCAGGTTTAGCGGAAGCTCGAACCGAATCCCCAGCCACCTACGGCAGCCAAAAAACCTACGCCGAATATACCGATAGGTCCGAGAGCTGCAGCCCCGAGTCCGGCAACAGCAACTGCGCCCAGAATGACGCCGGCTGATGCATAGCGCAGGCTGCCACCACCTGAGCCGGTCTCCGCCCCTCGACGGCTACCTCCACTTACGGTGTCTACCTTGTCCAAGGGAATGGGTGTCAGCGACAGCTCGGCTGAGTGAGCATCTGTGGTTTTAGATACGTTGAAGTGTCTGTTTAACGTTAGCATTTAGAATCGCTCCTTGATTTGTTTTGAATCATCCTTGAATAAAACTTTTGCTTACTGCTGCTCTGCTCGTGCGTTCTTCCTGCGGCACTGAGACAATGCGGGTTCAACCAGGTGCTGATACGGTTAACTCGCTGAGAATTACGAGGGCTTCTCGGCTACTCTTTCGAAGCACCATCAGCACCACCCTCGGCTTACTTATGGCGAAATTTTCATCAGCACAAAGAACGTAGCTGAACACATGAGGGTTAACGCACTATAGAAAGCGATGGTCTTAAGACTCCAGCCCTTGGTGAGGTCATCCACACTCAAAGGGTCGATCTCTTTGCCTCTGGAAACGTCGCCGGAACGTTCCGCTTCGTCGTATTCACGAGTCCGAAAGCCGAGCGTAGGCAAGCTTCCATGTAAGGCAGCGGCTGCAAAGAGCAGAGTGATGATGACCATCGGTAAGCCCTGGGAGATAGAAATCGGGTCGCCGAACAGCGACTCACGGACCAAAGTGAATACACCAAGTATGGCAACACCCCCACCAAGTACACGGAACAGTGGGCTAATCTTGGTGTGAACCACGGTAATTTTCTGATCATTGGTCATCGCGCATTCCTCCATCTTCCAGCGTCGCGCACTGCGCAAACCCTCTTTTGCCTATTCGTTTTTCCACGGATACCGTTTACGAGGCTCTACTGTATTCACGAGCCAGTGCTAGTCGACTTCGAGTCGAATAGATTCCATTCACCAGGGTTAGCTCGCTGGCCCGCGGTCCGACCACAAGCTAATTCTAGTCCGCGCCGCACTATGTCGTACTCTACTACCTCGCCTTACGTCCGGCGTGCGCTCCCACATACACGGTACTTACCTCGATCGCGCTCCGCATGTGATCATCGGAGTATTGGATCCAGCGGTGGCGGAGGAATGCAACAGCTTGGCGGGCGTAGCCGTCTCCAGCGCAGGTTGCGCAGGCTGGCCTCGGTTTCACCCGCCTTACGCTGACCGCCGCTCACGTGCGCGATGTCATCCCTCGACAGGACCATTAGCTTTTTTGAGGTGCTGATTTTTTGTGTCATATTGAACTTCTCCGTTTACAGTCCAGTGTTTTGATCGCGCCTCGATGAGCTAGTGGATGATCACACCGAGGCGGTTACGCCAAGGTAGCTCTAGCTGTTGAGGAATCTAAGCTCATAAGTAGTCGCGCTTTCTTCTTTTACCGTCTACCGTCACCCGTCACCGGTCACCGGTCACCCGCCGATCATAGGTCCGTTGAGTGCACCCCTCGCGCTTCTACAACCAGTGTGAGTCTCGGTAGCAGTCTCTCGATATCTTCAATCTCAGCTGAGCGGAGCGGCAACATCGACTCATGTAATTGACTGGCGACTTTTACCGAATCGTCAAACTTAAGGGGGATGATAGGTGCGGTCTGTACTGACGCCCACGTCAGAAATGACCAGGACACGCGTCCCGGGAAATCAAATACAGCTGAGCGTTTGTAAGGGTGATAGCTAAGGTACAGCTTTCTGGCATGAGCGCCGTTTAGCTCAGTAGCGACACCGCCGCGTCCATGGTCCGATCCTTACCCTTGACGATGTCGGCCACTGATTCTTTAACCATGAGATCCGGGGAAACACCCGCATCCGGTTGAGGGGTGAGCGGAAACTTGCCGACGATGGGAACATCGAACTCGATACCGCTATGGGGCAGCGTGGTGAAAAAGTAACCATCGCCATTGATACC
>JBCCQO010000093.1:0-10087 GCA_039024595.1 Pseudomonadota bacterium
CCTCTCGGCGCTGCTGTTCGATAAGCTCGGCTTCATCCCGACGTTGGATTTGCACATGGCTTAGAAACTTGATGACTTCGAACTTCAAGTTTGAAAGGAGCTCTTGAAACAGTTCGAAGGACTCTCGCTTGTATTCTTGCTTCGGGTTCTTTTGTGCGTAGGCTCGCAGGTGTATACCCTGGCGCAAGTGGTCCATCGTCGCTAGATGTTCTTTCCAGAGAGTATCGAGCACTTGCAGCATGATTTGCTTTTCGATTCGTCGCATATCCTCGCCTAGCTCAGCACACTTGCTGTCATAGGACCCTTGGATTTCGCTGACAATGCGCTCGCGAATCGCTTCCTCGTGCAGCTTCTCGTCTTCCTCCAGCCACTGCGCAAGCGGGAGAGCCTTCGCAAACTCCGTTTCAAGACTGCGCTCCAGACCTGGAATATCCCACTGCTCCTCAACGCTCATGGGAGGAATAAAATTATCGATGGTCTCGTTGACAACATCCTGACGAATCGTCGTGATCGTTTCCGATATCTCTGCTTCGCTCAGCAAATCGTTTCGCTGCTGATAGATGATCTGCCGCTGGTCGTTGGCAACATCATCGTATTCCAATAGCTGCTTACGAATATCGAAGTTGCGCCCCTCGACTTTTCGCTGCGCCTTCTCGATGGCATTGGTCACCATGCGGTGTTCGATTGCCTCACCGCGCTCCATACCGAGAGCTTGCATAAAATTCTTAACCCGATCCGAGGCGAAAATCCGCATCAAGTTGTCTTCTAGGGAGAGGTAGAAGCGAGAGACACCGGGATCACCTTGCCGACCCGCTCGCCCACGTAGCTGATTGTCAATGCGTCGAGACTCGTGCCTTTCCGTTCCCAGGATGTGAAGGCCACCCGCTTCGAGCACCGCCGCGTGACGTTGCTCCCAATCTTCCTTGATTGCAGCTTGCTGTTCGTCGCTCGTTGCGCCGGCTTGGCGCAGCTCCGCTTCTAGGTTTCCGCCGAGAACGATATCAGTGCCTCGCCCAGCCATGTTGGTGGCGATGGTGACAACCCCGGGACGTCCCGCTTGGGCAATGATTTCCGCTTCCTGTTCGTGGTACTTCGCGTTGAGGACCTTGTGCGTAATCTTTTCCTTACGGAATCGGGCGGAAAGCTCTTCGGAAGTCTCTACCGAGGCCGTTCCAACAAGCGCCGGCGCACCGTTCTCCATACAGTACTTAACGTCTTCGACAATCGCTTCGAACTTCTCATCGCGAGTTAGGTATACGAGGTCGTTTAGGTCTTGGCGCACCATAGCCTTATTGGTAGGGATAACGACGACATCAAGACCGTAGATCTGGCGAAATTCGAACGCTTCCGTATCTGCGGTACCTGTCATGCCAGCCAGCTTGCCGTACAGCCGGAAATAGTTTTGGAACGTGGTCGAAGCAAGCGTCTGGCTTTCGCTCTGAATCTTGACGCCTTCCTTCGCCTCAATCGCCTGATGGAGACCCTCCGACAGGCGACGACCGGCCATCGTTCTTCCGGTATGTTCATCGATAAGTACGATTTGCCCACCCTGGACGATGTACTCGACATCACGGTGGAACATGGCGTGAGCTCGCAAGCCGGTATGTACGTGATGGAGCAGATTTAGGTTGGTGGACGCATAAAGGCTGTCACCTTCCTCCAGCAGTCCTTCATCGACTAGCAGCTCTTCCACAAATTCGTGGCCGTATTCTGTCAGCTCCACCTGGCGCAGCTTTTCGTCGACGGAAAAGTGGCCGGGCGTTTCCTCTGCTGGCTGCTCCTCGCCTTCCAGCGGAGCATCCGGCTCACGCTGCAGCTTTGGCACAAGGGCGTTGATTCGCTTGTACAGTTCCGAGCTATCCTGCGCGGCACCGGAAATAATAAGCGGTGTTCGTGCCTCATCAATGAGGATCGAATCAACTTCGTCAACGATCGCAAAGCTTAACTTGGCTTGCAGCTTGTCCTGTAAAGAAAAAGCCATGTTGTCGCGTAGATAGTCAAAACCGAACTCATTGTTGGTCCCGTAAATGACATCCGACTCGTAGGCCGCCTTTTTCTCCTCCTGACTTTGTCCAGCGCGCACGACACCGACGCTGAGACCCAGAAAAGTGTAGAGAGGACTCATCCACTGTGCGTCTCGCCCGGCCAGGTAATCATTTACCGTAACAAGATGTACTGCGTTTCCCGTAAGCGCATTTAGGTAGGCGGGCAGAGTTGCCACCAGCGTCTTACCCTCACCGGTGCGCATTTCGGCGATACGGCCCTCGTGAAGGGTCATTCCACCAATGAGCTGAACGTCGAAATGCCTCATATTCAGCGTTCGCACACCAGCCTCACGAACGACTGCGAAGGCCTCGGGTAGTAAGGAATCTAGGCTTTCCCCTTGTTCTAACCTACCGCGAAACTCAATCGTTTTTGCCGCCAACTCCTCGTCTGAAAGCGCTTGCAGAGCTTCCTCAAAACCGTTCACTCGCCGAACGGTTTTGCGCATACGTTTCAATTCGCGATCGTTACGCGTACCAAATACTTTTTTTAATGCGGATGTAATCATTTCAATGGGTATTTCGTGCTGTCGGCCTTGGACTCAGAAGCCAATACTTTGTTGCCTTTGTTATCGATCGCCATACTGCTGGATTGTATATGAGGTCGATGAGCGGCTGAATCAAGACAAGATTTAACAGTCGAAAATCGACGGTCGATTAAGCTCACCGCAGGGCTTCCCATAAAGTCGCCGTCTCAGTGCCCGCTCCCGAAATTGAATCAGACGCCAAAAATTTGCGGCGTAACTTCATTGGGACACCGAGCAGGAACATCGAAGCGAGAACACGTCGAAGTTACGGAAAAAGGCGTCAGTGTTCTTTAAACGCCCCAAGAAAGGCCCGTGATTTACCGGTGAACAAGAGCCGAATGCTTTTCGTAGCCGACTGCGTCTAGCCCGCAGCAGCTGCAGCGAAGGCGGGGGCAGGGAGATAGGAAATTGGAGCTTCGGCTACATCATCGAAAGTGACCATTTCCCATGCATCGGGCTGCGCAATCAATGCCCGCAACGACTTGTTGTTCAAACCATGACCGGATTTAAAGGCTTGATATTCGCCGATCAAGCTGTAGCCCAAGAGGTACAAGTCGCCGATCGCGTCCAGAACTTTGTGCCGAACAAACTCATCTTCGTAGCGCAACCCGTCTTGATTTAAGATCCGGTACTCACCAACGACAATCGCATTATCGACGCTACCACCACGGGCCAAGCCCTTAGAACGCATGTACTCGATCTCATGGATGAAGCCAAAGGTTCGTGCGCGACTGATTTCTTTAACGAAGGATGTGCTGGAGAAATCGATTTCCGCATGGGCGGTACGATCACGGAATACCGGATGATCGAAGTCGATGGTAAAGGAGACCTTGAAGCCATCAAAGGGAAGGAAGCTGGCTACCTTGTCTCCATCTTTTACCGTGACTTTCCGTTTAATGCGAATGAACTTTTTTGCTGCGGGTTGCTCTTCAATGCCCGCCGACTGAATTAGAAACACGAAGGGGCTCGCGCTTCCATCCATGATCGGCACTTCGCTCGCACTGACTTCTACGAAAGCATTATCAATACCCAAGCCCGCCATAGCAGACAAGAGGTGCTCTACGGTAGAAACCCGTTGGCCATTTTCAATGAGAGTCGTCGACAGAGTCGTGTCACCGACTAACAGTGCGTGAGCAGGTATTTCAACAACCGGATCCAGATCGACGCGTCGAAAGACAATACCGGTGTCCACCGGCGCCGGTGCTAAAGTGAGGTAAATCTTCTCCCCGGTATGCAAGCCCACGCCGGTAGCCTTGATGGCGTTGCGCAACGTCCGCTGTCGAATCATACAACCTCCCTGTCATCCGCCTTTTAGAGCATCCTATAGCGTAAAAGTGCTCAACTAACCTGAGGACTTTTAAGCCGAACCACTCGACCTTGTCTTAGAGAGCAAAGTCTTCGACTGCAAATCAGACTGCGCCCTCACACTCAGGCATCGCTCCGATCAGTCCGCTTGGCGCCTCAGAAAAGCGGGAATATCAAAATAATCATCTCCCAACTTCTCAGCGGTAGCCGCAGCCGCAGCACCTCGAGATGTTCCCCTACGAGCCGCAGGCTTGTCGTACTCCCGGTAGTCCGTCTCCGTAAGAGGATCGACTGAATCAATCATCTCTTCCCGTTGCACCGGTTGTGAACCGCGTGGTGGTTCGACAACCTGCAAGGTTGCGCGAGATACTGGATTACCCAATCCCGTCGCGACTACCGTTACCTTTAGTTCGTCGCTGAGTTCCGGATCAATCACCGTACCTACCACGACCGTCGCCTCTTCGGAGGCAAATTCCTCAATCGTATCGCCGACCTCAGAGAACTCTCCAAGGGATAAATCCAAACCGGCGGTGATGTTCACGAGGATGCCGCGCGCGCCTTCCAGATCAATGTCGTCCAGCAACGGGCTGTTGATAGCGCGCTCGGCTGCCTCACGCGCTCGGTTCTCACCGCGAGAACTTCCCGTGCCCATCATGGCCATTCCCATTTCGGACATGACTGTTCTGACATCCGCGAAATCGACATTGATCATGCCGGGGCGAATGATAAGGTCCGCGATACCCTGAACCGCGCCCAACAATACATCATTCGCTTCTTTGAAGGCATCTAAGAGACTGGTATTTTTCCCCAAAACCTCCAGCAACTTCTCGTTCGGAATGGTGATTAGAGAGTCGACATGCTGCTGAAGTTCCCCTAAACCTTCATCGGCAATTTTTAACCTTTTTCGACCCTCAAAGGAGAAAGGACGAGTTACCACTGCGACGGTCAAAATGCCGAGTTCGCGCGCGACCTCAGCAACCACCGGTGCTCCGCCAGTGCCGGTACCGCCACCCATTCCCGCTGTAATAAAAACCATATCGGCACCGCGCAGCGACTCGGCAATTCGCTCGCGGTCCTCGACGGCGGCGGCTCGGCCGATGTCCGGATTTGCTCCCGCACCCAAGCCTTTAGTGATCTCTCCACCCAACTGAAGCACCGTTGGAGAATCCACATCAGACAAAGCCTGAGCGTCGGTATTGGCGCAGATAAAGTCGACACCATCCACCTGGTTTTCGATCATATGTTTGACGGCGTTACCACCACCGCCACCAACACCGATTACCTTGATTACCGCACTTTGCGGAACGTTATCAACGAGTTCAAACATAGCTCACTTCCCCTTTATTGTGCGTCTCGCGACGACTTCCTTCCCTAAAAAAACAACTAAAAACTGTCTCTAACCCAGGCCACTAAGCGGTCCCACCAGGGCTCACCAGAACCGGCTGTTCGTATCCTTCGAACCTCATCACCCCTTTGCACGCCGTACAGAAGCAAACCCACCGCAGTGGCATAAATCGGGTTTCTGACAACATCCGCCAGACCTTCTATGCTTTGCGGATAGCCGACGCGTACCGGCATATGAAAAATTTCTTCGGCCAGTTCTGCGGCCCCCTCCATTTTTGAAGTACCGCCGGTGAGAACGATGCCGGAGGGAATTAAATCCTCGAACCCGGAACGACGTAGCTCCGCTTGAACCAAGGTGAAGAGCTCGTCATAGCGTGGTTCAACTACTTCCGCGAGAGATTGGCGGGAGAGATCGCGAGGCGGGCGATCACCGACGCTCGGAACCTTGATCGTTTCGTTTGCAGCGGCAAGTTGGGTGAGCGCACAGGCGTAACGGATTTTGATTTCTTCCGCGTGCTGCGAAGGCGTACGCAGGGCCATCGCGATGTCATTCGTCACCTGATCGCCAGCAATAGGAATTACGCCGGTGTGTCGAATAGAGCCTTCGGTAAAGATGGCGATATCCGTCGTGCCCCCACCGATATCAACCAGGCACACGCCAAGTTCTCGCTCATCGTCAGTCAGGACCGAGTAGCTGGAAGCAAGCTGTTCGAGGATGATGTCCTCAACTTCGAGGCCGCAGCGACGTATGCACTTCTCGATGTTTTGCGCAGCGTTCACCGCGCAGGTCACCAAATGCACCTTAGCCTCAAGCCGCACGCCGGACATACCCTGCGGCTCCTTAATGCCTTCCTGATTGTCAACGACGTATTCCTGGGGCAGCACGTGAAGCACCTTTTGGTCCGCCGGAATAGCGACCGCACGGGCAGCATCTATGACCCGCTCGAGGTCTTGCTCGACGACCTCCTGATCCTTTATCGCGACGATGCCGTGGGAGTTGAGACTGCGAATGTGGGAACCAGCAATGCCTACGAAGACCGAATGAATCTGACAACCGGCCATAAGTTCCGCTTCATCCACAGCGCGTTGTATCGATTGCACGGTCGATTCAATGTTCACGACCACACCTTTCTTCATGCCTTTGGAAGGATGAGAACCGATACCCACGATTTCTAGGCTATCGTCTGCGCCGACCTCTGCGACGATCGCAACGACTTTAGACGTGCCGATATCAAGTCCGACGATCATTCGTCTGTCTTTTGGCGAAGCCATTACTCGTCCACTCCCCCTCGGTCCAAAGATGCCACCCCTAACAGCTTGGGCTGCTCTGCAAATTCAACGGCAGCCCCCTCGCTGTAACGCAAGTCGACACGGGCAATAGCGCGCTGCGGCCGCGAACCGAGTTCGGTCCGCCAAAGGGTGAGAAAGCGATCCATGCGATCGGAGTGGGAGCGCGATCCGAGTGCGAGAATAGTGCCGCGATCCAAACGCACAAAGAGCTGACCAAATTCATCTTCAGCGAGCGAGACCGGTGCCAGTGACACGGCAAGCAGCTGCTCACGAAGCTGTAAATAGGTGGATACCAAACTAGCAGCGTGACCCTCAGGACCGCTTATGAGAGGGAGATCTCGCCAGCGATCAGCATTGGACACTTCAATGATTTTTGCTTCGTGGTTCAGAAAACCGTTGTTTCCCCAACGAGCAATCGGCAGTTGCTCGACGACGTGAACTTCGAGCGTTTCCGGATAGCGACGGCGCAGTTCCGCGCTGTACACCCACGGGAGCGCTTCTAGCCGCTCTCGAAGCTCACCTAAATTCAAGAACAGCAGCCCTGCATCAAGCTCCGAAGCTAGTACCTCGCGAAGAGCCGCTTCTTGCACATGGGCCAGTTTGCCGAGCACAACAACCCGTTCCACAGACACTCTTTGCATCGCGGTCAGCGCAAGCGCGGCGCTGGAAGTAAGGATCGCTGCGATGGCGAGTACGACAGCGTTCGGAAGCAGCGCGAACACCCGCGTTCTTGCCGCAGCGAGCCGCTCACTCCAGCTAGGCGGTTGACGACGCGCGTTTCTCTTTGCAGCCATTAACCCTGCCCCTCTTTTCCGCTATGAGCCCACGACAGGCGGAGCACTTCCTCAACCAGCTCCAGAAAACTCAAGCCCGCCGCCGCGGCAGCTTTGGGGACCAGGCTATGTCCCGTCATCCCAGGTATTGTGTTCACCTCCAAGAGTTGGAACGTGAGGTCAACTTCCGTTGCCATTAAGTCAACACGTCCCCAGACATCGCAGCCCAGCGCCTTAAACGCAGCAAGCGCGAGTTCGCAAAGTTCCTGCTCCTTGGAGTCGGTTAAACCACTGGGGATGTGGTAACCGGTGGTATCGAGTTCATACTTGGCGGCGTAGTCGTAGAACTGCTCCTGCGAGGTAATGCGAATTGGTGGTAGTGCCCTACCACCGAGAATCGTCACTGTGTATTCAGGTCCATCGACGAAGGCCTCCGCCATCACGGGGCCTTCGCAGCGACTAGCTCGATCCCAAGCAACTCCGATTTCACTGCTCTCAGAAACACGACTCACGCCGATACTAGACCCTTCAAAAGCAGGCTTGAGGAACAGTGATCCCCATTTTTCTAGCAAGGGATCAAGGGCTGACGGGTCCTCTACGAGAGCGAAGGAAGGCGTTGGCAGATCAATCGCCTGCCAAAGCAATTTGCTCCTGGGTTTATCAAGAGCCAAAGTCGAACCAAGCACCCCACTGCCGGTACCAACGATACCCATGGTGTCGAGTAAGCCTTGCACAGCTCCACCTTCTCCGCCGGGACCGTGAAGACTGTTGAAGGCGAGATCGATTCCAGCGAGCTGATTCCACCACGCCTCTCCTACAGCATCTATTCCTCTGACTCTATAGCCGCCAGAACGCAGTGCATCGAGGACGGCCGTTCCACTTGCAAGAGAGACTTCACGCTCGCGCGAGCTGCCGCCCATCAAAACGGCGATATTGAGTTCTTGGAGTGCGTTTCGATCGCTCATGACGCCTCTCCATTGGTGAGGAGATCCTGAGCGAGCCGAGCTATGTCTCCCGCACCTTGTGTGATCAGCACGTCTCCGTCTTCAAGAACATCAGCTAGGAGCGTCAGCACACCTGCTCGATCCGCCGAATAGAGCGGATCCAGTTGCCCGCGCTGACGGATACTACGAGCAAGGGATCGACTGTCCGCACCGGCGATTCGGTCTTCACCAGCGCTGTAGACTTCCAGTAGAAGAAGCACATCGGCTTCGGCTAGGACCGTCACGAAGTCGTCATAGAGATCGCGTGTCCGGGTGAATCGATGGGGCTGATACACCATAAACAAGCGCTTCGCTGGGAAAGCCTGACGCACTGAATCGAGCGTGGCCGCCACCTCGGTCGGATGGTGACCATAATCATCTACCAGGGTGACCCGTCGACCCGCCACTCGCGTTTCGGCATAAACACTGAAGCGGCGCCCGACACCGCCAAAACTGTTTAAGGCGCGACCGATAACGTCGTCATCGATTTCCTGGTCACTCGCTACCGCTAAGGCTGCGGTCGCGTTCAGTACGTTGTGAATTCCTGGCATGTTTAACGCGACACTGACACTGCCCATATCCCCGGGGCGATGGACGGTAAAGTGCGTGCGAAGGCCGTCTCGATGAAGATCAGCGATTCGATAGTCTGCGTCTTCAGCGAAGCCGTAGCCTAAAACCGGCCGACCCAGGTCTGTGGCCAACTGGCGTACCACCGGGTCATCGACGCAAAGGACCGCCAACCCATAGAACGGGAGGTTGTGAAGAAACTCAACGAAGGTGTTTTGCAACTTCGAAAAATCTCCCTCGTAGGTATCCATATGGTCCGCTTCGATGTTTGTTACGACAGCGACTTTCGGTTGCAGATGTAGGAAGGACGCATCGCTTTCGTCGGCCTCTGCAATCAGAAAGCGGCTGTCGCCCAAGCGAGCATGCGATCCGGTGCTGTTCAAGCGTCCGCCGATCACAAAAGTCGGATCTAAACTGGCCTCGGCAAACACCGCCGCAATCAAACTCGTCGTCGTCGTTTTGCCGTGCGTGCCAGCAACTGCAATTCCGTAGCGATGGCGCATGAGCTCCGCCAGCATCTCAGCTCGGGGCACGACGGGAATTTTTGCCTCTTTCGCAGCGATGAGCTCTGGGTTGTCATCATCGACCGCGCTGGAGATCACGACTACATCCGCACCCTCGATTGCGCCGGCACTATGGCCCTCACGAAAAGCGACTCCAATTGCTTCAAGATGCGCCGTCACCGCACTGGCTCGCAGATCCGATCCACTCACCAAAAATCCTAAATTGACAAGGACTTCAGCAATACCACTCATACCACTGCCACCGATGCCGACCATATGTATCTGCCGGACCCGCCGCATTTCAGGTACTGTTTCTGCCAATGCGGACTTCATGCGGCCAGCGTCTCCAGCGCATCGACAAAACGCTCGTCTGCCATCGGTTGAGCACAGGCTCGCGCTGCAGCTGACATTCGCTCCAATTCGCGTCCGTCGTTCAGCAACCGAAGGACCAGAGACTCCAGCTCTCCCGCCATCCTAGCTTGCGGTAACAACACAGCGGCGCCCGCATCGGCGAGGAACCGAGCGTTGGCAGTCTGGTGATCATCGATCGCATGGGGAAGCGGAATGAGTATTGAGGGTCTTCCAGTCACAGCCAGCTCTGCAACGGTGAGAGCGCCGGCTCGGCAAATGACCAGATCCGCCCAAGCATAAGCGGAGGCCATATCTTCGACGAAAGCGCTGACTCGATAGTTCGGCAGATCCATGCTTGCACGAACTACATCGGGCTCGTCGGTGACACCAGACTGATGCATC
>JBCCQO010000094.1:0-10076 GCA_039024595.1 Pseudomonadota bacterium
CTCAACACAACGCCATAGCGGCGTGCCCCATCGACGCTGACTAAACGGCGTGCCACATCATGACTTACTAGCTCTGGATCCCGCTCTAGCGGATCACCCCAACCACCGCCACCCCAGGTATTGAAGTACAGCAAGTCACCCGCAGACACCTTTACTCCCTCTATTTTTGAGGGCAGCCACTCCTCGCTGCCATCGGTGCGAACAATTTTCTTAGTAGAGCGCAAACCGGTTTCACCCCCAAGGACACCCCATGGGTAGGTGAGCCAACGTTCGTCGTGGATACCCACATGACCGTCTGCTAGAAAGCGATAGGCTACCGACAAACCATTGCCGCCTCGGTGAAGTCCCGCGCCGCCGGAATCACAAATCGTCTCGTATCGTTCTATGCGCAGCGGAAAGTAAGATTCGATGAACTCGTTGGGCACATTGGTAAAACTTGGCCAGAGAGAGTGTCCATCAGGGCCGTCGCCAACCGGGCGCCCGGGAATACCACCAAACCCGATTTGGAACAGCTGAAACCATTCGCCGTTTTTACCCGGCCGGTGGTCGTAGCCCGAGAAAAACAAGTGAGGGGAGTCGGAAAAGCCGGCAGCGTTCAACATCTGCTCAGGAGCTCCCATACCTAGGAGCGCTCCCAGTAGATCGAAGATTCGACCGAGGGCGTGAGTGCGCCCAGATAAGGCGGCAGGAAACTTTGGCTTGAGTAAGGTTCCTTCGGGAATTCGCACATCCACGAGATCGTAAAAGCCATCATTGAAGACGATTTGCGGATCCACGACATTGATCGTGAACGAACCGAAGAACATCTTGAACATGTCTTCATTCAGATAAAAATTGACGGAGCTCTGCGCCTGTGGATCGGTGCCAGCAAAATCGAAAATCGCTCGAGAGCCTTCTCGCCAAAGGCGGCACTTAATACG
The DNA here is from genome assembly GCA_039024595.1 of Pseudomonadota bacterium. Classification (GTDB taxonomy): domain Bacteria; phylum Pseudomonadota; class Gammaproteobacteria; order Pseudomonadales; family Halieaceae; genus Congregibacter. The sequence goes on from JBCCQO010000094.1 coordinate 921, forward strand.
ATAGGGCCCCATGCCCATTCCGTCGTCACAAAGATAGTCCTCAAACTCGCGAGGCTCTTCCGGGATGAACATTTCGATGATGTGTTTCATCGCCGCGTGGTTCCGCTCGAGCATCACCTCCATGGTTGAGCTAAGCACGTCGTCACCAAAACGTTCTGCAATTTCTACGCAGCGTTTTGCCGCGGTGTTGCACGCGGCCACAAGCGCGTTCAAATCGAAACGGTTCCACTGGGGCGTGCGTACGTTATGCAGGATGAGTTCGAGTAGATCGCTCTGGAGTTCGCCACGTTTATAGAGCTTTATCGGCGGAATGCGGATGCCTTCCTGATAAATCGTTGTTGCTTCGATAGGAATCGAGCCAGGCACCATGCCGCCGTTGTCGGACATATGACCGAACATCGCAGACCAAGCGAGGTGTCTACCCTCTTTGAAGATGGGTACAAGCACGACCCAGTCGGGTAGATGGGAAACCGCTGCATTACACATATAAGGGTCGTTGGTGAGAATTACGTCGCCCTCTTCGATCTCTTCGTCATAGGCGGAGAGAAAGGGGCCAATGAACGAACCAAATTGGCCCACGATCATTTTCCCGTCGCGGTTAGCGATCATGGGAAAACAATCGCCCTGCTCCCGAATCCCGGGTGACATTGCGGTACGAAACAGAACCGCATCCATTTCCTCCCGCGCGTTACGAAGCGCGTTTTCGATAATGTCGACCGTAACCCCATCGACGTCGACTCGACGGAGTGGTGTGCTGTTGGTCTCTTTAATCGTGGCAGCCATGACTCACCTTACGGATTGGGGTTGAGAAGCAGATTGCCCACGGAATCGACCGTGGCGTGATGCTCGGGGAGAACGAGAGTGGTCGAGTCCATCTCGACGATTACGCAGGGCCCTGCAATATGGGCCCCAGCGCCGATAGCGCTGCGGTCATAGATTGGCGCTTCGTGCCAGTTGCCGTCGTGAAATATCTTGCTGTCATGAATCTTAGGAAGCTCAGCATTCGGATCCTGCTCACCAATAGCTTGTTCCGCCATAGCCCGTGCGGCGGCCTTTACCACGGCTCGTATCATGAGAATCTCGTGACCATCTCCAAGCTTGAAGGTAAACAACTGTTCGTGTTCTGCATCAAACGCCTCGGTCAGCAGGTCGACTCCCTTGTCGGCCAAGTCCTTCTCTGTGAAATCAACGGTGATTTGGAAAGCTTGCCCGACATAACGAAGGTCCGCCTGGTAACCGACTTCTAACTGATCGGCCGCAATACCGTCGGCCAGCAGTGATTCGGAGGCCCTGTCACGCAGCGCGTGTAGGTCACTGAGCAATTGTTCGTCACTCAGTACCTCGGCCATGGTGAGATAGGTTCGTGCCGCTTCGTCCTGTACCTGCGTGGTCGCGTCACCATAGGCGCAAAGGACACCGGGTCCCGGTGGGACAATTACCGGCCAGGCTTCCGTCAGCATTCCGAGCGCGTTCGCGTGCAGGGGACCCGCACCGCCAAACCCGACCAAGGCAAAGTCTCGCGGGTCGTAGCCCTGCTCGACGGATACCAAGCGCAGTGCACCGAACATCGATTCGTTGACAATTTTGATGATGCCCTCGGCTGCCGCCATTAGGTCGATGCCCATCGCATCGGCGACTTTCTGCACGGCCTTCTCCGAGGCCTCCCGATTGATTTCCATCTTTCCGCCAAGCTGCACGTCTGAGGGCAGATACCCCAGTACGACGTTCGCATCACATACGGTGGGCTCCTCCCCACCCTTCATGTAACAAGCGGGCCCCGGGACCGCACCCGCCGACTCCGGGCCAACGCGCAAGGCCTTGGTAAGTTCGGGTACGAACGCGATCGAACCACCTCCAGCCCCAACGGTTCGCACATCTACGGAGGGGGCTCTCACTCGAACATCTCCGACAAAGGTTTCACGCCGGACCCGTGCTCTGGCGTCCTGAATTAGGGCGACATCGGTAGAGGTTCCACCCATATCAAAGGTCAGAATGTTTCGATGACCGGCTCGCTCGCAAAAGTAGATTGCACCCGCGACACCACCGGCTGGACCGCTCATAAGCAAATTGACGGGCGATTCGGCGGCAGCGCGCGCCGAAGCCAAACCTCCATCGGAGCGTAGTATCGACAGTTGCGATTGACTCCCTAACCGTTCGCCCAGTGCGCCTTGAAGATTACTGACATAGCGAGATACTTCGGGACGAACGTAGGAATTAACCACGGTGGTTTCGGTGCGCTCGTACTCCTGCATCTCAGGCACAACGTCGCTGGATACGGAGATCGGCGTATCGCTAAAGATCTCTCTTGCGATCTCGGCCACTCTCCGCTCGTGCGCCGGGTTGATGTAGGCGTTAATGAGGCAGATCGTCAGCGCTTCAACTTCGCCCTTACTGTGTAAGGTGTTTAAGTCGGCTCGGAGCTTATCTTCATCGAGGATAGTGACAACGTCGCCATCTGCACTTACTCGCTCTACGGCTCCGATGGTGAGTTCGAGCGGTGCAAGCAGCGGACTCTTTATGTAACTGACCCAACCTCCCAGTCCACCGGGGCAGTAGGATCTCGCAACCTGAAGGGTGTCTTCGTAGCCCGCGGTTGTAACCAATCCAACCTTCGCTCCCTTACGCGTGAGCACCGCGTTGGTGGCAACGGTCGTACCGTGCATGACCAGCTCGATCTCACTTGCGGTTACACCGGTTTCTGAACATATTCGTTCGATACCATTGAGCACACCAAGAGAGGAGTCGTCCGGAGTGGAAGGCACTTTCGCCGTATGTGTCTCGCCAGATTCCTCATTGAGCAAAAGGAAGTCGGTGAAGGTGCCACCCACATCAACGCCTAGGCGGTATTTCATTCAGTTCTGTCTCCCTGTTTGCGAACGCAAAGCTCGCGACAAGCCAATTTTTGGCTACTCATGCTAGGCAGCTCGCTGCTTCAACCAGCTGAAGGCACGTCCACCCACCTTCGCGCCGAGTACTTCGGAAACCGCTTCCACAATAGGCAGCAGATCATCGAGATTTATTCCCGTGCGATAACCCAGCTGTTCGCACATCATCACGACATCTTCCGTGGCCACATTTCCTTTGGCACCGGGAGCAAAGGGACAGCCCCCTAAGCCGCCGATCGCCGCGTCAAACCGACGAACACCGGATTCAAGGGCCGCATAGACGTTCGCGAGCCCCATGGCGCGCGTGTCGTGGAAATGGCAGGCAAGCCTGCTAGCGCCATGTGCGCCCACTAGCCACTCCATCAAAGAGCGCACCTGTTTTGGGTCCGCGGCACCGATCGTGTCCGCAATCACGAGTTCACGAGCGCCCGCCTCCAATAGCCGCCCACCCAGTTCATACACGCGAGTAGGATCAACTTTGCCCTCAAAGGGACATTCAAACGCGACCGCCAAATAAGCTTGGACCTTGGCGCCTTCCTGACTTCCTCGAGCGATAATGTCTTCGGCGACGTCCATGACCTGGGCCAAACTCATGCGGATATTTTTTTCATTCATGGTCTCCGTGGCGGAAACCACCACCGCCACGGTGTCGACACCCGAGCGCCGCGCAAGCTCATAGCCTTTCCTGTTGGGAATCAGCGCCGATACGTTCGCGCCCACTGGTACCGAGATACCTCGGGCGACGGCGTCTGTACCGGCCATTTGGGGCACCGCGGTGGGAGAGACAAAACTTCCAACCTCGATATTCGTAAGGCCCGCGGCGAACAAAGCGTTGATCAGATCAATACGCTGCTCTGGCGGCAGAATGACCTGCTGACTTTGCAAGCCGTCACGAGGGCCAACCTCATTAATGATGACCTCGTTCAAGAAATCACCTTCTGAGATTGCAGCGCTTCGATATCCTCAGTGCTGTATTTGAGTAATCCACTCAGCACTTCGACCGTATTGGCGCCAAGCTCTGGCGCCGGTGCAAATTCTTCACCCGGGGTACGTGACATCTTTATAGGGTTGCCCGGCCCCCTCGTGCTGGCTCCGGCTGGATGGTGTAAATCGACCACCATGTTGCGCGCAAGAACCTGCTCATCCGCCAACGCTTCATCCAAGCGATTCACCCTGGCGCAAGGAATACGTTTTTCTTCTAGCAGTTTGAGCCAATGCTCCGAATCTGCGGTCTTAAAGATCTCGGTGAGACGACCATCGATGAAAGCTTTGTCAGCCAAGCGCGACGGTTGCGTTGCGTACTTCGGATCACGGAAGGCAGGTTCATCAACCACCTCAAGGAGGTTTTCCCAAAATCCATCGAAGATCACGGCGACAATGATGTGACCATTCGCCGTTGGGTAGCTGTTATAGGGCACGTGAACGAAATGGCTATTACCAATCGGTTCGGGTACTTCCCCGGAAAGAAAGTGCATCGTTGCCATGTAGTTGAGCATCGAGATCTGACAATCGAGCATTGAGATATCAATGTATTGTCCGTGCCCACTTTTCTCGCGCTCGTAGAGCGCAGCCAAAACGCCCATGACCGCAAACATTCCTCCCCCAAGATCACCGATTGGGATGCCCGCTCGAGTCGGTTGGGATTCATCCTGGCCAGTGATGGACATGCCACCGCCGAGAGCCTGAACGACCTGATCAAAAGCCGGTCGCTGAAAGTTGGGGCCGTTCGCACCGAAACCGGAGACGGAGCAGAAGATAATCCGGGGATTGATTCCCTTGAGTGTCTGATAGTCGATCCCGAGTTTCCCAACAACCCCAGCACTAAAATTCTCCAGGACCACATCGCACTCTTTGACCAAGTCAAAAAATACCCGCTTTCCCGCTTCGCTTTTTAGATCGATCGCCACGCTCTTTTTATTGCGATTGAGCGTCACGAAATACGCGCCAAATCCATCGATCGAGTTTTTTGGATCGGTAGCAAGAAGTTTTCGTGTGCCCTCGCCGGTGAGCGGTTCAACCTTGATCGTCTCTGCACCAAGATCGGCGAGGATCATGCCACCGTAGGGTCCTGACAGCATGTGGGTCAGATCTAGGATTCGAACTCCCTCTAGGGCACGAGGCATTCACTGTCTCCGTGGGCGACCTGATGAACGAGCCGCGTTGTTATTCTTCAAACACGTTATGTGGTCGATAAGCGCAAGTTTCAGACCAGTTTGCGATTGCGCTGCCCCTTTATTCGCTTAAGTGATGTAAATCAGCTACTTAGCATTTCCGCGCGTAGAGGGCGCTATTTTTTGACTTATTATCGCTGTGAGAAATACGTTCAAATCGAAATAGCGGTTTCAATTTGAAAGAGATTGAAAGAGGAGACCGATCAGAAAAATGGGACAGGCAGTGCGCCGGTAGATTCACCACGGATAGGCAAATGCTAATTCATCTCTCTACAGTCGGTGGAGCAGCACAGAAGCTGTAAAGATAAACAGCTAAAAAGAATAGAGATCGTCAGCCGGAGGCGGCATTCAATCGCAGGGATGGATGCTTTAGGTAAAGAGACAGCAAAAAAATCGGAGGCTAGCTAAAGCCTCCGATTCGCTTGCAAGGGACCGTTGTCACTGACAAATAGGCAAAAAGAGCGGGGACGCAGTCAAGAGCGGCTAGCGGATCGCACTGCTAGAAGGTACAAAATTGCGGGTCCGACCGAGGGCTAAGCGTTAATGGCTAAGCACTAAGGACGAAGCACCTTTTCACCTCTGGAGATTCCGGCGACTCCGGATCGGACAACCTCCATAATGTCCGCTTCGGGAATCGCGGCGACGAAGGAGTCGAGCTTGTCCGTTGTTCCGGCTAGCTGAATCGTATACACCCGCGGACCCACATCCACTATCTGTCCTCGGAAGATATCCGTCGTACGCTTTATCTCTTCGCGCTGCGTCCCGTCGGCGCGCACCTTGATCAGCATCAGGTCACGCTCAACATGGGCTCCTTCCGTCAGATCCACAAGCTTGACAACATCGATCAAGCGATTGAGATGCTTGGTGATCTGTTCAATGTGCTTGTCATCACCCACGGTAGTCAGCGTAAGTCTAGACAGCGTGGGATCCTCCGTCGCAGCGACGTTGAGCGTTTCGATATTGTAACCGCGCTGCGAGAACAAGCCGACGACTCGCGATAAGGCACCCGGTTCGTTTTCCATCAATATGGAGATGATTCGACGCATGGCTCAGCTCCTTTCGTTCTTGTTGAGCCACATGTCTTTCATCGACCCGTTGGGCGCGACGTGCATGGGATATACGTGTTCCATCGGATCGATAAAAATATCAAGAAACACCAACTTATCTTTGAGAGCAAATGCCTCTTCCATCTTCGCATCAAGATCAGCACGATCTCGCACCTCGAAACCGACGTGACCATAAGCTTCCGTGAGCTTTATAAAATCCGGCAGTGAATCCTCATAGGTGCTCATGGCATAGCGGCCCTCGTACTGCATATCCTGCCACTGCTTTACCATGCCCAAATAGTTGTTCCGCAGATTAATAATCTTTACCGGCGTGTTGTACTGCAGGCAGGTAGACAGCTCCTGGATATTCATCTGAATGCTTCCTTCCCCCGTCACACACGCGACTTCATCATCCGGGAACGCAAGCTTGACACCCATCGCCGAAGGCAGACCGAAACCCATCGTGCCCAAGCCGCCAGAGTTGATCCACCGTCGCGGAAGATCAAAGCGATAGTACTGAGCGGCAAACATTTGATGCTGACCGACGTCTGAGGTGACGAACGCCTTGCCGTCGGTGACTCGATACAGGCTCTCAATAACCTCTTGCGGCATGATGTGCTCGCTTTCCGCATAGCGCCGTCCGGTCCAGAGGCCATGCTCATCTCGCCATTGATTGATCTGCGCCCACCACTTGTCCAATGCCTCCGTGTCGGGCACCGGTTCGGTGGCTGCGTCCTTTGCCGTCGTCAAAGCCGCTTGCAGATCTTTGAGCACGGAGGTGACCGGTCCCACGATCGGAATATCGGCCGCTACCGTTTTCGAAATCGCAGCCGGGTCGATATCGATGTGAATAATCTTGGCACTGGGGCAGAACTTGCTCACGGTATTGGTAACCCGATCATCAAAACGTGCGCCTACCGCTAAGATCACGTCCGCGTGATGCATTGCCATGTTGGCTTCGTACAAACCGTGCATTCCCAGCATGCCAAGAAACTGAGGGTCTGAACCCGGGAAGGCACCCAAGCCCATCAAGGTGTTGGTCACGGGATAATTCAGATCCCGAGCAATTTCCGTGAGCAGCTCACAGCCTTCACCCTGGATGACGCCACCACCGGAGTAGATCACCGGCCGCTTTGCGCCTAGGAGAAGCTTGGCGGCCTTGCGAATTTGCCCGCTATGGCCGCGGCTTGCAGGCGAATAGCTGCGCATTTTGACGGCAACAGGATAAGCGTAGGGGAAGCGTTCATCGGGTCGCGTGATATCTTTTGGAATATCAATGACGACCGGGCCTGGCCGACCGCTAGCGGCGATATGGAAAGCTTTCTTTATGACGTCAGGGAGCTGGGTGGCGTGGCGAACCTGAAAACTGTGTTTCACGATCGGACGAGAAACGCCGATCATATCCGTCTCTTGAAACGCATCTTCACCGATTAGGTGGCTCTGTACTTGCCCCGCGAGAACGACCATGGGAATGGAGTCCATGTAGGCGGTTGCTATTCCCGTCACCGCATTGGTCGCACCGGGACCGGAAGTCACTAGAACAACGCCAGGCTTTCCCGTCGCGCGCGCGTAGCCGTCAGCGGCGTGGGTAGCGGCCTGTTCGTGGCGCACCAGGATATGAGGCACTTTGCCGGATTTGAATAGGGCATCGTAAATGTGGAGCACAGCCCCACCCGGATAGCCAAAAATGAATTCAACTCCTTCATCTTCAAGTGCACGAGCAACCATCTCGCCACCCGATAGGAGTTCTCCCTCTTCAATCAACTGAGCTTCCATAGCGAACATCGCCTCCTGTTTCGCTCCTACCTGAACGATCACTAGCGTCGCTGCAGGGCGAGAACTGTCTGGGCAAACGCTTACCCTCGTTTGCGACAAACACGTGCGCATATGTGGCGCACCAAGAAACCGCCGACAAAACAGCGAAACCGATAAATAGCAGGGGGGGAACGCACGAAGAGGCCCGTGTCGTTGTCTCCTACGCGGTAACGCAGCTGGACCACGGCGTAACGCGAAGGGCACGCCGTCGACGGGACACAAATACAGCCTGAGTGGATAATCGCACCACACCGGTGGAACAGGGACGAAGGGTACTCCGTATGCTCGTTGCCATACCTGCGACGACCGGGAGTGTCAGCTTCAGTGCCTCCCATGTCAACGGTTGGAATTGGGTACTACTTCACACCGCTAAAAAAGCCCACTAAGGAGCTGTCAAAGTGAATTGCGCCTTGAGCAAGGCTTGGGTATGGTTTCCAGAACATCTCGCAGGAGCTCTGCGTACCTATGCCACATCAATTTGAGCTGCGTGCCGTAAAACCACGAACTAGCTGCACAGCGGCGAGAATCCGCGCGATAGACACTGTTCCCGCATTGTCCGCAACCCTGCTTGCGATCCTACTTATCGTTGCAGCTATGCCTTCGCAAGCAGCGGATACCTACTATCGATGGAAGGATGAAAGAGGCAAGCTTGTGGTGAGTGACCGACCTCCACCGGATCCAAATACGGAGTACGAGGTGGTATCTCAACGTTCGACTTTAGTACGGCGCGTGCAACCGGGTGAAGGCGCGGTTCCACCGGAGGTCACACCAAGACCGGGAAACGAGTTTGAGCAGGTTGATACCCGTGTAGAGATAGAAGCGGTGAAAAAGAACCCCGAAAGTTGTGCCCGCGCAAAAGCAAATTTGGAGACCTTAAACACAACAGCGCGAATCCGCATTCGAGACAAAGAAACCGGCGAGCTGCGCTTTATTTCTGAAGAAGAAAAAGACGTGCAGCGGCAAAAGGCCCGAGACACCATTCGCGTTCACTGCGAGTGACTCGCTGCGGTACGCTGAACAGCGTCAAAGCCTTTTTGCAATCACTTGTTCATCGACTGAGTGCGACTCTGAGTGTTGACTGAGTGAGCGTGTGACTGACGACTAAGCTATGCGGCATCGCTCATCTCGGCAGAGAACACAGCCAGATCGTTTGCAATCCCAGCGGTAATCTTTTGACCAGGTAAAAAATCACCTGCGAGTAGCTTTTGCGCCAAGGGGTTTTCAAGCTGCTGCTGAATC
>JBCCQO010000095.1:0-10058 GCA_039024595.1 Pseudomonadota bacterium
ACTCGACACCGGTTCGTCAAGAAAGAGGTAGCGCGCTGCACCATCGCTGCTTGGCTCCCAAACCTGACACAGCACTCGCGCTAGCTGAACGCGCTGTTGCTCACCACCAGAAAGTTCCTGATAGTAGCGCGAACCAAAGCCCGCTAGATCGACTCGTGCCAATGCCATACTGACGAGTTCGGCTTCCCGTAGGCCCGCTGGATGGACACCGGCTGTGAGCCCCAGGCGCACTACCTCATATACGGTAAATGGAAAGGCAAGACTGGTACTTTGTGCTAGAACACCTCGCACCCCGGCCAGCTTCCATGCCGGCGCCTTACTGATATCAATCCCATTGAGACTTGCAGAGCCTTCGAAAGGCAGCTCTCCGGTCAGCGCTCGCATAAAGGTGGTCTTGCCAGAGCCGTTTGGGCCAATGACTGCCGTCACCTCACCAGGATGAGCTTGCAAGCTCACACCGTGAAGAATGGGATTTCGACCAAGGCTTACTTTGATATCAGATGCAGACAACACGCTTACAAATCCAGAACGCCGCGCCGACGAAGCAAAATCCAAAGAAAGAAAGGTGCTCCGATAGCTGCCGTAACAATTCCGATCGGCAGTTCCGCGGGCGCCACAATCTGCCGAGCAATCGCGTCGGCGAGCAGTAGCATCACCGCGCCAAGCAGCGCACAGGCCGGAAGCAGATAGCGGTGGTCTGGACCGATGAGCAAGCGCAACAAATGGGGTACGACGATACCCACAAACCCAATACCGCCGGAGACCGCGACAGAGGCACCGGTGGCTGCGGCTACCGCCACAATCGCTATTCGCTTGAAACGCTGCACGGGAATGCCCAAATGCTGGGCCGTAGCCTCCCCCAAGGTAATCGCATTGAGTCCTCGCGCGAGCAGGGGCGCCAAAAGCACGACCGGCAAGATGATTGGCGCAGAGGCGACCACTTTTACCCAGGTCGCTCCGGCGACCGAGCCAAGCCCCCAAAAAGTCAGATCGCGAAGTTGCTGATCGTCAGCCCAAAAAACCAGTAGCCCCGTAAAGGCACCCGCTAGCGCTCCGAGGGCGATTCCTGCAAGCAACATCGTCGCCACGGAAGTTCGCCCCTGGCGGGTCGATACGCGATAGAGGAGAAGCGTTGTGACCAGGCCGCCAAAGAAAGCGGCGAAGGGCACATGATAAATACCGAAAAAAGAAGCGATGGGAGCGAGCGCACCAGAGCCCAATACAATAAATGAAACCGCGCCTAAACCGGCTCCCGCAGAGACACCAACGATGCCCGGATCAGCGAGTGGATTTCGGAACAACCCTTGCATCACCGCGCCGGAAACCGCCAGTGACGCTCCGATCAGCGTACCTAGCACGGCTCTGGGGAGCCGAATGTCGAGTAACACTACACGCTCTACTACGGTAATCGTCTCGTCCGCATTGGTCGCGAGGGCCCAAAGCACGCGGGTGGCAGAAGTGTCCGTTGCACCAGAGGTAAGGCTAAACAGAAAAGCTGCGACCAATACCAGCACAAGGGATGCCGTTACCCAGCGGGCCAGAGATCGACGATCACCCGCCGTAACTGCTGGGGCATCACTCATCGAAGGGACGCTAGTACTAGCGTCCACTAGGATTCAGTACCTTGCTTAACCAGGAATAGACTCACAGGCAATGAATAAGCGATGAATTCGCTATGATCGACGGACGAGCGAGCAATCAGTTTGCTTGGGAGCCATAAATCGCAGCAGATAGCTCTTTTGCCGCCTCTCCCGTTCGCGGTCCAAAACCGAGTATGTAGAGGCCGTCCATGCGCACGATCGCGCCCTCTTGAGCAGCGGTCGTAGAACCGAGCGCTGGGTGCTCAAGGATACCTGTATTGGCCGCACCATGATTCGCCTCACTGGCGCCGCCGCGCTGCATCATCAAAATCACATCTGGATTCGCGGTCAGCACGGCCTCATCGGAAATTTGCTTATACCCTTCAAACTCTGTGATTGCATTCTGTGCGCCTGCCAAGCCGATAATTCCGTCGGCTGCGGTGTCGGTACCCGCGGCCATAATTCGGTCATCACGTAGGGACAGAATAAAGAGAACGCTCTTTCGCTTTTCAAGGGTCGAGGTTGTCGACTGAATCTGTGCAAGCTCCGCAGCTAGCTTTTTACGCAACACTTCACCCTTCGCACTCACCCCAAGCGCCTCTGCCACGATGCGAATGTTGTCATCTATCCCTTCCAAGCTGAAGTCGTCTGGCACCGTGACCCAGCCAACGTCTGCCGCTTGCAGCACTTCGATCGCCTCAGCCGGTCCCGAATTCGCCCGCGCCAAAATCAGGTCGGGCTCCACCGAAAGAACACCTTCCGGCGATAGAGCGCGCATATAACCCACGTCGGGAAGCTCCATAGCCTCCGGTGGATAGGTGGAAGTCGAATCGCGAGCAATTAGCCGGTCTTGCTCACCGAGCGCATAGATGATCTCCGTGACGGCACCACCGATCGCCAGTACGCGCTGTGCTTCCTGGGCGATGGCAACCGTACAAAAACCGGCGGATAAAAGCGTAGTTAAAAAGAGGCTTAGCAGCTTAGGCATGACGGCGGACTCTACCGGTGTGATCTTTGCTCAGGAGTTTGCGCACCCTGCTAGCGAAATCAACCCCAAAGAATGTAGTGGCTTTAACTGATGGAGCATCTTCAGGCCGGTACCAGGCTCGGAGCAAACCGCACGAGAACTTTCCAGCGGGCCACTGCTACACCGCTTAAGCACTGTGATTTCCCGGCTTTAGCTCCTCAGAGAATACGCGCGTGTTCTCGGAATAATCGACAGGCACTTCAATAAGATGTACGCCTTCCTTGGCGTCTAAGGCGCTTCGTAAAAAGCTCGACAAATCGTCGGCGCTTTCGACTCGATAGCCCTTTGCACCATAGCTCTGCGCATAAAGGACAAAATCAGGATTACTGCAGTCCATGCCAAAGTTAGTGAAACCGTGGTCGGCCTGTTTCCACTTGATCATGCCGAATGCGTTATCGTTTATGAGCAGCACAACAAGGTGCAGCTTGAGGCGCACCGCCGTTTCCAATTCCTGGCTATTCATCATAAACCCACCGTCACCGACTACGGCGACGACGTTGCACGAGGGCTGAACGAGCTTCGCAGCGATGGCGGAAGGCAAGCCAGCGCCCATGGTCGCAAGGGCGTTGTCGAGAAGAATCGTGTTCGGACGGTAGGCGCTGTAGTAGCGAGAAAACCACAGTTTATACATACCGTTATCGAGGGCAATGATGTCCTGATCATCAAGTGCTATTCGAACGTCGTTGACAATGCGCTGCGGATACAACGGGAAGTTGTCGGCGTCCGAATTCACCTGCGTATGCAGCGCGGTTTGCTCTCGTGCTCGTTCAAAGGCTCCGAAGTCCCAGTGTTCCTGGGGCACGAGGAGCTGATTAATCTGCCAAATAGCGTTGGCAATATCGCCCACGACTTCGTGATGGGGAAAGTAGACCTCATCGACCGCAGCCGGTGAAAAATTTATATGAAGGACCTGTCGCTGATCATGATGGCGCATGATAAACGGAGGCTTTTCAATCACATCATGGCCGACGTTAATAATTAGATCCGCATCATCCACTGCCGCATGAATATAGTCATTGGCCGAAAGAGCCGCAGTGCCCACGTAGCTAGGGTGTCGTTCGTCGATAACGCCCTTACCCATCTGCGTAGGGATGAAGGGAATGTTGAATAGGCTGACGAATTTCGTCAGCATTTTCGACACTTGCTTTCGGTTGCTACCCGCACCCACCACCAGCACTGGCCGTTGCGCCGCGCTGATCATTTCTACTGCCGTTTTTACTGCTTTTTGTTCTGCTATTGGGCGCCGGCTGTTGATTGCTGGTAGCGTTTCCGCATCCTGATCGGGAACCTCTTCCGCTGCGATATCCTCTGGTAGTTCCAAGTGCACCGCGCCCGGACGTTCGCCCTCAGCCTGCTTGAAGGCCTCACGAATACGAACTGCTACATTGTTGCCGCTGACAATCTGATGGGAGTATTTTGTGAGGGGCGTAAACATTGCAACCGAGTCAATGACCTGAAACTGGCCCTGCTTGCTTTTGCGCACCGGCTTTTGACCGGTAATGAATAGAACGGGCATCGCACCGAGCTGCGCGTAAGCGGCGGCGGTTACAAAATTCGTTGCTCCCGGGCCCAGGGTCGAGAGTGCAACGCCACTGCGCCCGGTTAACCTTCCCATAGTCGCTGCCATGAAACCTGCCGCTTGCTCGTGACGAGTAAGAATTAGCTTTAGCTGTTTGGAAGTTCTTATCGATTCGAGAAGGTCGATGTTTTCCTCCCCGGGAATTCCGAAGATGTACACCACGCCTTCACTTTCCAGTGATCGAACAAATAGATCAGATGCTTTCATGCTTTATGTTGAGCCATTATTCAGTCTAAGTAGGAGTATCTGTAGCGGCTGACAGTGCAATATACGCCAGCCGGACGTTCTATAGACCTATTTGCCGGAAGCTAATTCCCGTCTATAACGGAGAAGTCACGATTAGCTTCGCTGACAAAAACGCCGCAAAATTTATCCGAACTAGTTACACTTAAATAAAAGTTAGGAACTAGTCGCAGGTCACGCAGTCGAAAACGGCGAATTTGGGAAAACGAGCGGATAAAAGTCCGGCTCGCGCCGATAGCAAAAGAGAAAAATATCAAGAGACACAAATGACTGCGATCTCAAAGCAAAAATACTTCTCGCCCCGGCGTTCGATGCGCGCGGCGCTTTCAATGACGTTTGCAAGCTTGTTGTTTGTTCTAGGTAGTTTCGCCTGTAGCGCCGCCGCTGACGTCACTTGTCCGATGGTTATCGAGGCTTTGCAGGGACAGGATCATGTGGATCCCAAGATATCCAAATGAAGAGTCCAGACTGACAAGACTTGCGCGTTCGCACAGATAGGGTAGTAGTACACGACACCGCCGCTGAAGACTCGATAGGAAAATTGAAAAAGAGCACCTTACAAGGATTAGCCTCGGCCACGATCGGCGCGCTGATCTACGGTAGCTGGGCCTATTACGTCAATATGGCCGATGGCGCCGCTATGGCGCTGCGCACCTCCGCGGTCCAGGGGAGCTTTAGCTTTTGCTTAACACTGAGCATGAGTCTGCTCTTAAGTTGGCTCTACACTCGATTTGGCCACTCGCTCCCATCGGCTATCGCCAGCTGGCTGTTGAACGGCGTGTTCATATTTTCAACCGCCTATGGTTTGCAGTATGCGGCCGGCAGCAAGGCCATTTTGATGACCATCGGACCAGGGTTCTTGATTGGTTCAGCTTACGCCGCCGCATTCCTATTCTCTCTTCATAAAAGCGCTAGTCATAAAAGCGCGGGTCAGGAAAGCGCTGGCCATCAAGGCCCGGAAAATTCTTCAGAAAAAACCCTTAGCAAAGAACCTTTGGAATCATGAAAGTACTACCTGACTCGCAAGCGGCGGGAGCGCCGTCTACTCGCCGTCCGTATCCCGCACTTGAAACGAATCTGCGCCTACTGGACCAAGCAGTCGCGCTTTTAAAACAGTTGAGTCAAAGGCAGTTTATTGAGTCTTATCCACCGGCAGAGGGCACGATTGGGGCCCATCTTCGGCACGTGATCGAATTTTATCAGTGCTTTATCAAGCAGTGGTCCGCGGGCGAGGTGCGCTATGACAAACGGCCGCGCTCTCAAGAAGTGGAAAAAGATCGTGCCAGCGCACTCGCAGCCGTGAGGGATATCCAGCGTGATCTTCTCCTGGTACCCCAAAACTTAGAACTCCGCATTGCTCATTTCGACGGAGACCACAGCAGCTCCGATACAACTCGGGAGTTGTCCTATCTTGCAGATCATGCGACACACCACTATGCGCTCATTCAGCTGGTCGCGAAACTTGGCGACCTGCGCCTTGAGGATAGCTTCGGGTATGCTCCGTCTACCTTAGCAAACAAAGCAAAAAACTAAGCGCTATCGCAGAATAATCCGCTGATCGCCGTCACCAGACACAGGACAGCTTTGCGCTCCGTGTGACTGTCCATGAGGACGATTCACCGACGCTTACGGAACAACTGGCCCACCAAGCACATGAATGAAATGATCACCGACCCGACCATCGCCGGGACCAGCTGCTTACCCCTGACCCGAGAGCAGGAAGCTCTCTGGGTGGAATGGAAGCTTAGTCCTACTGGCGTCTCCTATAACACTTGTGTGCAGACCAAACTACGCGGCGATGTCGACATAGATCGCTTTGCGAAAGCGGCGTCGGATGTCGCCGGGACTTTCCAGTTGTTACGTGCGTTTTGTCATGAGCTAGATGGAAAAGTCGAGATGCGCCTGTCCAACGAGCGCTACCAAATCGATTTTATCGATGTATCCGATGGCGTAGAGGAAGAAAGCGCAGACACGCGCCGAAAGGCCTATGCAACGCTTACGCGACGACGGGATGCGGCAATTGATTTAACCCGTTTTCCCTTGATCAGAGCCGCATTGGTGAAAAGCGGTGCTCGCGATTTTTACTTTATTGGGGTCGTCCCTCATATTATTTCAGATGGTTTTTCCGCGCTGTTTGTTCTGCAAGCTATCTCTGTCGTCTATGACCGAGGTCTGGCCGGCCTCGATGAACTACTCGGTGATGAGCGTAAGGATTGGTCCGACTACCTCGCTTGGCGAGCTGCCCAGGATCCGGAAAAGCGAGACGCTGCTATTGCCCATTGGCAGCAAGCACTGGCAGGAGCGAACCACCACATACCCATCTGCCAGCATGAAGGCTCGGTCGCCGACACGCACGGTAAACGGCGTTACCTGGAGCTCGACAGCAGCATTACCGCAGCCTGGTCCAAGCTCACAAGAAGCAAGCGAACTTCACTCTTCTCCGCCTTAGCGGCGCTGTACGCGGCCTTTTTATACCGACAGACCGATCACGATGACATCATCATTGCCCATCCGGTCAATCAACGCCCGGCTGGTTTTCGCTTTGCCTTCGGGTTTTATGTAAACGTCGTCCCCTTACGCATAGATTTGAGCGGGCAACCGAGCTTTAGCGATCTTGTCGAGCGCGTCGGTAAGACAAGACGTGCTGATCGGAAACACCACCACCTACCCTCTCTGGATATCGTCCAGGCAAAGCGCCAGGTGGAGTCCGACTTCGATGGACGGCTAACAAATGTCTCCATGGGCGAAACCGTATCCCGGTTTCAAGGGATGAGTATGGAAGGCATCGAGTCCATGGGTGTGGACAATGACGTCATTGATGTCCGAGACGATCTGTCGCTGATGTACGAAGTGGCGGAAGACCGTATCGGCCTTTGGATCGAGTATCGAAACTCGGCCTTCGACGAAGCGGAAATCGATAAGCTCGTTGCCCGCCTACAGAAACTGGTCGCGGCGATACAGCAGGATCCCGAGCGCCCGATCGCGGAAATCGACATCTTGGAGCCTGGGGAGCGAGAACAAATTGTGGCCGCGGGAGACGGTGGCCCGCTCACCGTGAGTGAGGCGAACACCGATGTTTTTACAGCGGCAACGCTGGCAGAAGCATTTGCACGCAGTGCAGCAAAACATGGCGATGCGCCAGCAGTTTTCTTCCGAAGCTCCGACGCTGATTCACAGAAAGGCAGGGAGGTCGAGCAGCAAGCGACTCAACAACTTAGCTACCGAGAACTGGAGCAACGGGTTCGCGCTTATGCAGCGCTGCTTCGAAACGATATCGGCGCGACGAGCAAACCCATCGCCGTTTGTTTACCCCGGTCTCCACAGCAGCTTATCGCTCTGCTTGCAACAATGGCGAGTGGCCACAGCTATGTGCCGCTCGACCCAAGTATCCCTAATGCGAGAGCCCTTGCAATCTTGCAAGACTGCGGTGCACTTCATCTCATAACCACGCCGGAGCTCTCCTCCATCTTCAACGGATGGATGGGAACACAAATAGCCGCTCCGGAAGTAAGTCCGCTCGGCGGGCAAAGCCCAGGGGGGCCCAAGGCTGAGCAAGCGATCCAACCGGCGAATGCTCACGCATATGTTATCTACACTTCCGGCTCGACCGGTCTGCCTAAAGGCGTGCGTGTTTCTCACCGCGCCGTACTGCAGAGACTCGCGTTTCTCCAGAGTGAATATGCGCTGACCCCTTCAGATCGGATGCTCACGAACACCAGCTATACCTTCGATGTCTCCGTTGCCGAAATCTTCTGGCCTTTGCTGGCCGGCGCCTCTTTAGTAATCGCGGAGGAAGAGGAGTCCCGAGATCCACGAGCACTACGCCAGTTAATTAGCACGCACGGCGTAAGCTGCACTTGTATAGTGCCTTCCGCACTCACCGGTCTCCTCACAGCGGGCGGGCTAGCAAGCTCAGTGGAGCTAGAGCCTTCAGCTGGTTTGAATGAAGAGCCCTCAGCGGGTTTGGGTAAAGAGCCCTCAGCTGGTTTGGGTAAGGCCAACTTGTCTGTCACGGATGCTCTTGCCAGCCTTCGTTTAGTCCTGGTTGCCGGAGAAGCGCTCCCCCAGACGCTGGCACACGACTTTCACACCCTTTGCGATGGACGCATGGTAAATCTCTACGGGCCGACCGAGGGAACAATTTATGCCAGCGCAACCGATATCGACCCGATAACAAGTGATATCACTATCGGTAAGGCCATCGCAGCCACCCAACTGTACATCATCAATTCGGCAACACAGCTGCAACCCTTTGGTACGGAGGGTGAACTTGCTATCGGTGGCGATGCTCTTGCGGAGGGCTACCTCGGCCGTGAGGAACTGAACCTAGAGCGATTCCAGCCGAACCCCTTTGCGACCGGGCGAATCTATAAGACGGGCGATCGGGCACGGATGCGTCCAGACGGAGTAGTCGAGTATCTGGGGCGAGCCGATGCACAAGTGAAGCTGCGCGGTTTTCGAATCGAGTTGGGCGAGATCGAACACCTTTTGAGAGAACACGCGGCCGTTAGCGACGCGGCAGTACTTGTCGACGATGGCGGCAGTCGCAAGCAGCTTCTTGCCTATTATGAGGGTGCACCCGTTCCCGGATCGGAACTTAGGGGCTTTCTAGAATCCCGTGTACCCAGCTATATGGTTCCCAACCGAATAGAGCGAATCCAAGACGGTATCCCACGCTTGCCCAGCGGCAAGCTCAATCGGGGCGCTCTACCCACGACGACAGATGGCGCACCGATCTCTATCACGGCTCCGCGTACGGAACGGGAAAAGTCTGTCGCGGAGTGTTGGGCAAAAGTGCTCGATGTGCCCACCGCACAGATCGGCTTGGAAAGTAATTTCTTCGAGCTTGGTGGCGACTCGCTTCTGTTAATTTCTCTAGTCTGTGAGCTTGAAGCCAAGGGGCTGTTTGTCGAAGTACACGAACTGTTCGATAACCCCACCGTTGCCGGATCCCTGCCGTTTCTACAGCAGGAGCAGGAATACTCCTCGAACCAATCACCGGTGATTGGCAGCTATCCGGCCCTGGCGAGGCATCGAAAGCTGTTTGCAGATGGTTTTGCCCATCCGGCGCATTGGAATCGATGCATTCTCGTCGACTTCCACCGTCTTCTCGACCAGGATGCACTGCAGGAAGCTGCGAATGCAGTCAGCGCTCATCACGATGGTCTCCGACTCAGCTTTCATGAGCAGAACGGTGATATTAGTTTCCGCTTTCACCCACCGGGGGCCATGGAAACTACCTTGAGCTACCTCGACCTTAGTGCGCTTCCAGAGGAGGTGCGAGAGAAGAAAAAGTATGGGCTGCTGAATGAGCTCAATGAGAGCTTTGATTTAGCGAAACCACCGCTCATCAAAATTGCGATGATCGATGATGAACGCCGTTCCACAGTGGCTCTCATTGTTCACCACCTTTTGATCGACATGCGCTCGTGTCAGGTATTACTGGAGGACCTGCTTTCTTCTTACCAGGCTGCGATCAGCCATCGGAGCGTACGTCTTCCACGGAAAACCAGCTCCCTGGCCGAGTGGACCCAAGCACTTCATGCCCACATTGACCAACAGTGGAAGCAGGAGGAACTAAGCTACTGGCAACATGAGCTCGCGGGAGTGAGTCAATGCTTGCCGGAGG
>JBCCQO010000096.1:0-10053 GCA_039024595.1 Pseudomonadota bacterium
CAGCCGCTACTCGATGACCTGCTTGGCGTCCTGTCGCCGCGCATCAGTTGGGACGGGGACACAGAAAGACCAACGCTGCGCAGCGAGCCGTTTTTTGAGAGTGATCCGGTCTGGGATGCGGTGTATCCGGACATCCAGGCCCTGGAAAGTCTGCACCGACTGTTCCACGCTCCCCAGACCGACCGAATAATGGCTCTTGTTGCCGGTGAGCGTAGTTTCGTCTACCCCATGAAGATGGCCCGGATCGCCACGCCAGGAAAAATCGGTTTCGAAACACCGCCACACCAGGATGCTTTTTCGCATCATGCCGGACCGACCATGGCGGGCATGTGGGTGGCTCTGCACGATGTGGATGAGCGCATGGGCCGCCTTGCTCTACTGCCGGGTTCCCACCTGCGCGGCGTGCGTCCCGTCCATGAAGCCGCCGGCGTAGGTGGGGTGCAGTGTGAAATCTACGAGGACGAACGCCTGTGGCACGTCGGGAACGTAAGCGCTGGAGACGTGATCATCTTCCATTCCCGCGCCGTGCACCGGGCACAGCCGAATACGGCTGCGGATGACGTAAGGCTGAGCGTGGACACGCGGTTTTGCGACTATGGAGCACGGGTCTTTTCAACCAATCTGGAACCACACCACGGGTGGCGAATACCGCACCTTGATTGGGAGTTTATCTACCGACACTGGCGCCGCCGGGACCTCCGCTACTACTGGCGCGACTACCCGGCCTTGTTCTAAGCCTGCGCCTTCGCTTTACTCGTTAGAAAGAGATCGAGGCATCTATGTCTGTAACGGTACGCGCAGCCTGGATAACCGCATTTGCCATGGTCCTGTCAGCCGTCGTTGCTGTTGTCGCGAATTTCTATCCGGTACGAGTGCCGGATGGACCCTCAGTCAACAGCCAGGCGCTCTCTTCGTTGTTGCTGGACTTGCCCGTAGGTTCCACGGTGGTGATCAAGGTCATCAAAAAAGACGCAGAGGGACTGGAAGCCTACGAAGCGTCGATTCAAAGAACCATCCGAGAAGAGTCGAGATTGAAAATCATCGAGAGTTCGGGAATACAGGGATCTCTGGAGGATCAACAGGGTTCGCTGACACCGCCGGTAGATGCGGCGACTGCAGGAGCGCTTCCGGAAATTGATTTTCTTCTCGTGTTCGATGCTGATGGTCAATCCGTGAGAGCGGTGAACGCCAGAAGTGGCGAAATCGTTCTGGCGAGCAAGCTATGAATTGATAATGCTGCGCTTTTTTCGCGGCTCCTATCGCGATTCATACCGGGTTGTTTCGTCCCAAACCGCCGAATTTATGCAGTCGTGTCAGGCCATCTGCGCCCAGGTTTTGGCATTAGATTAGGCCAATTGCGTCGCGATTGCGCGTAGATCAATAGGCTTCAACTCGCCTTCGAAGCGATATCGGCCGCAGAAGTTCACATGCTGCCAGGTTAGCGGCGCGATGCGCGCAAGGGTGTCCAGAACGCTGGATTTGGCGCCCGGACCAACGGTGGTGAGCGGTTTCGACAGGATCTCACAATCTCGCAGAAGAAGGTGGCAAACTGGCCGAAGCAGGCAAGCCTGACGCCGCTATCCGGGAAGACCGTTGGGTATCACAGTCTTGCCCTTTGGTGACGAAAGTCGCGCTAATGCATAAGGTGTTGAGAGCTACCCGGCCCCTGGGCTTGTCACTGGCTGATCGATGCTGCCTGGTGACAGCGATGGTCCACAATCGCGCCGTGCTAACGGCAGATCGAGCGTGGACGAAGGTCAAAACATGCTGGTTTAAAATCGAGCTTTTGAAGGCGAGAAAGTAAGAAACGCGCTGTACCTACCGGGTTTGCGACGCCGTGCAGGGATGCTCGGAATCATTCTGGGTGAGAAACGCCGCTCACTGAGATCATTCCGTGACTACAAGAATTGCTTACGATAACTCATATTATCATAACCAAAAAATAGCGTACGTTCTGTCTGAATAAGCGATCACTGGGTTCCGCACGATTGCATTGCTGTCCCACTAAGCATATGCTATGGGACGTTCATGCGGAACAGAGGGGGTTGTCGTGAGCAAAATCGTCCCGTTCCACAGCAACGCCAGTGCTCATCGAGAAATTGGCCACTACGTTCGCCTCGGGGATACAGGCCATAAGATTCTCGAGGATCTTGTCGCGGAGGGAAGGTTTCCCGTGCAACGGGTGGTTGTTGATGCCTCGTCGCATTTACAGCAAGCCCAGTTGATTGAGGCGCTGAGTGCTTATCAAGCCGGTGTGGAACTGGTCCTTGACACAAAGTGCGCCGAACTGGCGGAGCCGGGAAAATACCGCGGGGTCGTTAGGAAAGCGCCTTGGAGCCAACATGGTGCTGGACAGCCGTTAGTCGGTGACCAGTTTCCAACCGACCGCCCGTCGAAGGTACTGCAACAGATCGCGGAATTCGCGATAGAGCATAACTACTCGGCCGTGTTGGGTACCGGCCACTATCTTCAGCACGGCTCAAAGAGCAATTGGCTTGAGCTCGACATCCAAGCCTGCATTCGACTGGTTGAGCTGCTCGACAGGCTTGGTGCGGCTCATATCGGCGTCGACTACTCCTTGGTAGTACCGCACACACTGCTGAGCGATCACCAAGAATGCGCAAAGATCATTGATCGACTACAAGGTGTGCCCTTCCAAAATCTCTGGATTCGCGCATCGGGTTTTGGCGCCGATGCAAAACCGCTGACTACGCAACGATATCTTCGTTCGCTTACGCAGTTTCATCAGTTACAGAAGCCGGTTATCGCGGACTATCTCGGAGGGTTGGTCGGTTACGCTTGTGCCGCTTTTGGGGCAGTGAGCGGGATCAGCCAAGGTATTGGGGAACGGCAGCGCTTTGACGCGAAGCCGTGGCTCAATCCGCCACCCCCACCGAAGGAAAGCTTCGGCCGCGCTGTCCGGATGTCCATCCCCGGCGTGCAGACCTCGTTAACGAAGCAAGAAATCAGTACCGTAGCAGCAACGCCCGCGGGCAGGCGACTGGTCGCATGCAGGGATCGAAACTGTTGTGAAAACGGCCTCACAACGATGCTAGAAAATCCAAGAAGGCATGCGATCAAGCAGACCACATCCGCCTTTGAGCGTATGGAGAAAATTCCCGTGGCAAATCGCCCTAGAGACTTCCTGGGCGGTATGTTTGAAGAGGAGCTGCGCACCGCTAGTGAGTTAGCCAGGCTCCGACTGAACGATCAAAAGCTATCGAAACGATTAAAGGCCAACGGTCAAACACTGGGCAGACTCTTCTCAACACTTGAAAACCTCCTTATCGAACGAGAAAACTCAGGGCTTCAGCCCCGCCAAGTGCCAAAACGTGCTTTCCCCGCGCGTGCCACCGAGAGTAAGAAGCAATGACCGCAGCGCCCGTAACTCAAAACACAGTCGTTCGGTACATTCGTGATTTGGATGAAAGTGGGGGGCTGTCAGGCACCGACATTGCAAACTTTACCGGGGTGTCGAAATCCACCGTGAATCGATGGGCAAACGGCGTGATCGCACCGAAGCCCGAAGCGCAACTGTTTCTCTCTGACCTTCACTACATCGTCCAACGCCTCGATGAATACTACTCGCCTGAAGAAGTTCGCACCTGGCTTTACGCACGCCATCCACAGCTCGACGGAGAACGCGCCATCGACATCATCCTCGAAGACGACTCGGCTCGTGTTCTCGCGATACTCGACCGGCTTGATGCCGACGCCTATCTATAACGTCTGATAAAAGCATGTCACGAGTACGTGACAACGACTTGCTGGACGCGATTCAGGCTATCAGCCCGGTAGAGTTTAGCGGTCCGACCTGGAGAGTTGTCCGTGATGGACGGGACCCACTTGTTGCTAGCCGGGCCGGCGGGCGCTGGGACGACGGCACCTTCGATGTCCTGTACACATCAGAGATGCGTAAAGGAGCGATAGCAGAAACGCGCTTTTACATCATGAAAGGACAACCCGTTGCTCCCTCTAAGCCTAGTTATCGTCTCTTTGAACTTCGTTGCACACTGTCAAGCGCCTTAAAGCTTTTAGACCTTTCTGCCCTACAAGCATTAGGCGTAAACACCTCTCGCTTCGGTGCTGCATGCTATACCCAACGCCGCACCGAGTATACTCGGACGCAAGAAGTCGGCGAAGCAGCCTTCTTTTTGGGGTTTGATGGTCTTGTCGTTCCCAATGCCAGGTACACTTGCCTGAATGTTGTACTTTTCGATCGTGCTATCGATCCCAATGCGAAAGTAGAAGTGAAAGACCACGGGGTCATAGACGTTAGTCTTTAAAGATCGCACACTTTGCGGTGTACCTACCCTCCTATCTAACGGATACGCTATAGCTCAACGGTTTTCTAAACGCGTGCGACTCGTAACTTCATGCTTGTAGCGGAACTAGCAGCAACGGATTTGCTTTTTGTAAACGTCGCAAATGTGACCAGATTCGCAGTCTTGTTATCCTTTGTCAGCAGTTTAGAGAAAGAATGTGTATACCATTCCGTCGCTGAAGCATTCACTTTTAACGTAAAACGTGCTCAGGCTCTAGGTTCCATTTTTTATGATTAATGCGGGCTTCAAAATTGCGGTACCGACTGCACCGATCGTAACGTACCTGTCATCTCTTTTCCGCCTCGGATTCGACAAAAGAGATAAGGTATTCGCAAGATTAATTCACAATTCGAGCCCATTACCTGACCCTGCCCCTAGCAACGTATTCGGTTACATTGTGTATCCGGATGTTTCTAATCCAGGAACCCCGAAAGGATTCAAGCAAACACCAAACAAGCATAGACAACGCCTCACCACCAAGGAAATGCGTGATGTAGATTCCTTTTTTGAACGAGCTATCACTGACTTTGAATTGACAATAAACTCTGAATACAAACGTCTGGACAATGAATCATTCAGTGGCTCAGCACACGAGCTCCGTAGCCAGCTGATTTACCCATTGATGAAGCTGAATAACCCCTCAACAGTCCTTTTCGGCGGTAAAATCGGCTGCGGAAAAACAACTTTGATTGGATCTCTTTCGCACGCCATATCTAAGAACCCTTACATTACGGACGTCTGTAGCGCCGTACTGGTCCGAATAGACTTGCGCGAAGCTTTGAGCAGCATGGTCGACGAAATCCTTCAAGGCAAGTACGAGAATCCAGAGGTGTACATAGCGAATCTGGACAGAGTAATAATCGCGTTAATCGAGTCCAGACTAAAGAGTGCCGGAATTAAATTCAATAATAACTCTCAATCTTTCGACGACATTCTTTTGGCATGCAAAGCGAAGCAATCTGTTCCTGTATTCGTTTTTGATGAACTAGACACTCTATACTATAGTTTTTGCCTTGCTAGTGCCGCCTCAGGCGTTCGAAACACGGTGCAACTTCAGGTCTTCGACTACTATAGAAAGCTCATAGCTTACTTTTTCAACATCTCCCACACGCGCCTTTCAAAAACGCTGGCATCTCCAATTGTCATAATTGCCGCCCGTTCCAGTACGTTGCGACTTATGAGTGATGTAGCCAAACCGGGGGTCAACTTCAGCAAGCCCGAGATTCATTTCCCAAAAACAAGTGTCAGTATTGCGCGACCAGACAACGAAAGGGTTAAGGCTATTATCTCCTCTTGGATAGAATACGAGCTTGTATCTAACAGGCGAAACAATTCCTCAAGAGACGCCATCGAGTCGAAGCTTCTGGATATAAGAGAAGCTTTAAACGATCAAGCTTGCAATTTTTCGAAAAATTTAGCTCTTAGTGTGCACGGACTTCGCCACATTACAAAGGTTCTAGGAAAATCGACGACCGTTGACCCAACGCTTGCATTGTTCGCAGAGTACATCAAAAAACCGGGGTTGCTTCGCCTCTATCAATATCTTGACGGCTGCCAGTTCTATTCACAAACCGCCGAAGGCGTGTCGAATATATTCTTAGTCAACAATGACTTTAGGAGTCCTGACGAGCTGCGTAATTTGCTGGTCCCGGACAAGCTATATATGAGGCATCTACAGACGTATTGGTTAAAGTACATTTTCCTGAAGTATGTCGTACACTCCTTTTCACAGAATGGGCAACAGCCGTTGCCCACGATTGAAGTGATTAACTTATTTTCCACTGACCCTCGACCTACCTTCGATGGCGCTCGCCACTACGAAAAAGAGCTCATGGAGCTGATCATATTACATGCAACAGAAGTTCTACATGGTCGGCTTATCAAGCTTAGTAATGCGGAAAATGGTGCGTCGACAAGGATTATCCCCTCAGAACGAGCGATACTATTTTCGCAAGAAGAGCTTTTTTGGGAGTTCGGTTACTTAAGTGTCTGTGTCGAAGACGATTGGCTAGAGTATCCCGCATCTGTTTCGGGTCGGTTCGCGCTTAATGAAGAGTGGAAAAGGACATACAACTTCTGTACTAGATATCATCTTCTTGATGTTCCAGCAAAAAATCGATTCTGGGAGTACAAAGCGAAGCGCGTGCTAGATTTTGTATCAATTCTTGAGGTGGCTCTTGAGATAGAGCGCGAAAGATATTGCGGTGTTTACGCTCGCTTAGCGTCGGCATTTGGAGGTGGGTTTAACTTTGATGACTATATGCGAAACCGAAAGCAGCAAGTAATCGACAGTATAGTCGCCTTTGCAGAAGACTACGTAAAGCCTGGAAGGCGATCCGATTACGCCAGATTTTGCACGTCGTATCTTAGATCGTCATCGCACCGCAGATTCGTTTCGAAAGTGAGAAAGGCGATCCATAGATACTCGCGAAAGCGAGGATCATTGCGCACTATCGAAAAGCATATGTCCTTCGAAAAGCGAGCACGGCTGGAACACGAAGCGCAACGCTAAAAGCGTCATCCCTATTTTACACAACTGCCGATCGAACCCGATTTACAGTGGTGGTTCGCAATCCGTTAAAACGCACTGAACAGTGTCACTAGCGCATAGTCCTACTCGCCACTGAAATTTTAGCCGCATTTTTCTGGTGATTTACTTCTACGCTCTGTGTTTGAAAGCCACATAAATGAAAATAAACCCAGGGTTGCCCCGATTAAAAAGCCGAGACTAGGCATAGGAATCCAGGCTATTCTCGGGATAGAAACAGATAGGCTTGAGACTACATCCGCAGATATACCCACAGCTTCCGCTTTAGTAAGCATAGCATCATGCAGGACGTTAGTCTTAACAGACAAGTCATGATAAAAGATGAAACTAATCACATAAAACGATAATAATGCAGCACCAATCAGTAAAGAAGAAGAACTCAGTGTGAGTCAGAATATTCGTATATCACGCCCGATGCCTTTAAGTGATAGAGCGGCAGAAAATGCCAATGAGCTGAACAACACAGTTAAGAACATACTAAAAACAGTGTTTGACTGCACCGCATACGCAGACGTGGCATCCAAATAAAAGTACAATTCTTCCATACCAATACACCGCCATACTCAAAAAATAGGAAAGCTAGATGGTTGTTTTGGCCCAAATGCCCGGAAAGGCGCATTAGTAGAACGATAGCGCTGACTAATTTCCCGTCGATATGATGATGACCTGTGCGGGTCATCATCATGGCCGATACGGACGTTGAGGACTTCCTGCCACAAGGACACCGGCTACAGATTCTCACCCCGGAGGAGTACGAACTACTGTGGGGGGATCCAAGGCTGACAGCGGCCGAGCGGGAGCTGTTTTTCTCGACGACTCGGCGGGAACACACGGTTTTTTAGCGCGCTCGCACACCCAGAACTCGACACCAGTCTAGGCTGTTGCTGGGCTACTTCAAAGCTCGTCAGAGCTTCTTCGTCCTCGACGGGGACGCGATGAGCGATGATATTCGTTACCTCGCCGAATCCCTGGATATTCCTGACTCCGATGTTCAGGTATCCAACCATACCCGGCAGTGGTACGTGAGCTGGATTCTGGAGCTCTTCGGCTACTCCCTGCTCGATGACCGTGCTCGTCTGGATCTGGAAACGCGCGCCTTGGAGGCGGCACGTATCTCCGGTCGACCAGTTTATGTGCTCCGGGATCTCGTGGATTATTTGCGACAGCAGCTGATTGTTCTGCCGGGATACACCTATCTGCAGGACGTGGTCCGTCGCGCATTAGTCTTCGAGCGGGACCGGCTATCCGACGCACTGGCAAGCCCGAGTTCCACAGTTAGAGACGTAAGCCTTTGATTTCCTTGCACTCGGATTACGAAAAATGACACAACAGGCGGAGCGGCTACCGTGGCGCGCCGATACCGACCTCCTCGAAGAGCTGCATTTGCACCGGTGTTAATCGAGAAACGCCGCAGTAATCGCGGCTGCCGGCACGAACCTTGTGCTGTTGAATCTGACGCAGCAGGCGGAGCGCACGATCCGGGGAATACTCACTGTCCGCCGCTTTCAGGCGCATCCGCAACACCCGATACAACACCAACGCCATAAAGCAGATCATGGCGTGTGCTCGTATCCGTTCTGGCAGGCGATGAAACACCGGGGCGATTTCAATCTCCGATTTCAACACCCGGAAGCCGCGCTCGATATCTGCCAGCGATCGGTAGCGCTCCGCCACCGCTTCACCATCGAGGTCCTTCAAGCTCGTCACCAGCAAGAGCTTGCCATCAAGACGCTCGGCCGCCGCAAGCGCGGCTTCGTCGATGTCGTAGCTGAACAGCTCGGAACCGAGATCAGGTTTGACGATGTTGCTCATGCGCTTCTCGAGCACGGCCTGGTGGAATCGCTTGTACGCGCCGCGGTCTGATGCGCGGCGGCCGCGCAGGGATTTACCGGCATCCTGGTCGTCGAGGCGTGCGGCCAGATGCTTACCAAACTCATCAAGTTCTGCGACCACACGTCGCCGCTGCGCCGACTGTTCCCGCGCTCGTCGCGTATTGTGCGCAACGACCAGCCGCCGGCCTTCCCACTCCGTCTCGCAAACAACGTCTTCCAGCGCGTTGTCATCTTGCTGGTTGAACGTGGCTTGCAAGGGTTCGAGCAACTCGTGGAAGTCGCTGTATCGGCGCGCGGGTACCGCGAGTATATAATCCACGCGCAAGCCCTGCTGCGCGCCCAGGGATTCCAGTACCGCAATGTTGTCGATACTCAACAGTCCCCGATCCGCAACGATTACCACACGCTTCAGCTTGAAGCGCTCCAGCAGCCGCTCAATCATCGGCGCCAGCGTCGTGACCTCGGCGACATTACCTTCGAATACCTCATGTGCGATGGGCAGCCCTTCCGCGCTCTGGACCACGCCCAGCGCGAATTGCCGAGCGATACCGCCCGTGTCCTTACTCATACCATGACGGCGAAGATCTCCGTCCACCTGGCCTGTGCCGTGAATGCGGACGGTCGTGATGTCGTAGAAGATCACGCTCAAGTCTTGATCGAGCAGCGGGCGCAATTGCTGTGCCACCGCGCGCTCGACTGCGCCCTTGTTGTCCTCGAGGGCATCCATCGCACGCAGCAGCTGTTCGTGATGTACGCCACTGCTATCTAACTCCGGCAGCTCGGTGCTCTCGCGCAACCAGTCCAGTACACCCTGCTTGCTGCCCGGGTCCGCAAGCCGGTTAAACACCATCGCACGGATCAAAGCCTCGGCATCGAACTGACGACGGGAAGATCGCAACGCGCGGCGCAGCGCATCACCGAGACCGAGTTCCTGCCACAGCTGGTGCAGCGCCCAGACATCACCGTAGGTCTTGGCGCTTTCAAATACAGGCGCAGCCGGCATGGATTCCGGGCGACCCACGGCGCGTTGCAACCCGTAGATCAGGGGTTCGAGGTCTTTTGCATCCAGCTGATCGATACGACCGAGGTTGGCAACGACGCGCTGTTTGACCTTGCCGCTGTCATCGCGGAATCCCTCGACCAGCTGCAGGTATTGTCGCGGACCCGATTTGGTGATGCGCGTGTACATGGCATAACTGTATGTCAGCCACACGCTCTATATCAAGCATAATCGCAGCAGGACGTGACACAACAGGGAGTCACCGCAATCAATCCAGGAATGGCAGCAAATTCAACCTCTTAGCTTATGGAAACAGGGCAAAATCGTGCGCGAAGTGTGGAACTTGGG
>JBCCQO010000097.1:0-9993 GCA_039024595.1 Pseudomonadota bacterium
GTGTGATGCTAACCTTACTGGTGCGAATTTGACTCGTGCTGATCTGACTAATACAAACCTCAGCGGTGCCAAATTAATTGATGCTCGGTTAGTAAACGCTAAGCTTTGTGGGAGTGTAACCTGTCCGTGATGCCGTCCACGAGGGGCTATCCAGTGCATTAGACAAACCGCAGCGGTGGGAAGGGAAGCATCATTGCCAGCAACGACATCGGTGCGCCCAGCTTCTTTAGAGTTGCTGCGCTCGATCCCATTCCGCTTTACTATCGCGTAACTCAAAGCGAGCGCCCGACTCAAAACCGGCGCCTAACTCAATTTCCTATTCGACCGGAGATTCCCTGAATGACTGACACCCCTACCCCCGCTTATGTGGTCGCCAACTTCGAAGTGCACGACGCAGATACCTACCGCGTATACGAGAAGGGTTTTTTCCCTATCCTGAAGAAACACGACGGCGAGTTTTTTACCTTCGATGACGCCCCGCTCCATTTTGAAGGTGAGGCACCAAGGAATGGCCGTATGGTCCTTCTCAAGTTTCCGTCCGAAGAACAGGCTAAGGCCTGGTACGACGACCCGGATTACCAAGCGTTATCAGAGCATCGCCGCGCCGGAACTACCTTGCACTTTTTAACCATGGTTCATGGAATGGCACAAAGAGGATAGATTCAGTCCATGAAACGTCTCTGGAAACCGGCGCTGGTCTTACTGGTTCTTTTGATCGCTACGGTCCTGTGGATCTATAGTGAAAAGATTCAGCGCTTACGGTGGGCAACGACACTGTTCTCAGGAGCAGAGCAGTACGAGGACTTTGCGCGCGTTCCAGAGCTTTTTCCAACGGCTAGGCTTGAACCTGCCGAGAAGCCTTTCCTCTGGCCGGAGGGAGCTAGAATCAGCTTGCCGGAAACCTTCGATCACTCCGGCAGTTCAGTCAATGTCGCAACCTTCTTAACCGAGACGGACACATCGGCTCTACTACTGATCAAAGACGGTGAAATCCGCTCAGAAAGCTATTTTTTGACCGGCGGAAAAGACGTGCAATGGATTTCTTTTTCTGTGGCCAAAAGCTTTATTTCGGCGCTGGTGGGCATCGCCGTGTCCGAGGGACACATCCGGTCAATCGATGATCCAGCCAGTGACTATCTCCCTGAGTTAGCAGGTTCTGGCTACGAGGACGTTCGGATCAAGGATATTTTGCAAATGTCGTCCGGCGCTTCTTGGAATGAGGACTACAGTGATTTCGATTCGGATATCAATCGGATGGGTCGCGTGTTCGCCCTCGGTGGATCGTTGGACGAATTCATAACAACGCTCAGCCGCGATTTTGAACCGGGTACCTACAACAGGTACAACTCCACAGACACCCAGGTGCTCGGGCGCTTGCTGGTGGCAACAACTGGACGCAGCATCTCAGACTATATGACCGAAAAACTTTGGCATCCGATCGGTGCAGAAGCCCCCGGTTACTGGATGCTGGATGACTATGGTATGGAGATGGCGTTTGCAGGCTACAACGCAACCGCGCGTGACTATGCGAAGCTCGGTTATTTATACCTAAATGATGGCGCTTGGTTTGGTGAGCAAGTCATTGACGCTGAATGGGTGCGCGCTTCCCTAACGGCTGACGCCCCGCACTTAGAACCCGGTGATAATCCCGCCTCTAACAACATTTTTGGCTATGGTTACCAATGGTGGCTTTTTGATGGGGACGACGGTGATTTCAGTGCCATTGGTGTTTATAACCAGTTCATCTACGTGAATCCCGCTAAGCGCATCGTCATCGTCAAGCTTTCGGCGAACAGCGACTATGGTATGACCCAGGACGAGAGTTCCTATCGCGAGGAAGAAACGCTGTCCTTGTTCCGGGAGCTTGTACGATCCGTGGACCGTGAGGACGGCTGAACGACCCAGCCTTTTGCTCAGTAGGAATCGCCGCCATCTCGCGCTTTTGACAAGTAATCTCCAGCCAATCCAATCGCAGCTAGGGAATAGATGCCCTAGGGACCGAGCGTCACGAAGAGCTGGCTTTTGGTAGGTAAAAGGCGATTCCCCAGCCGATGACCGTCACCGCTCCCGCCCAATTGGTAAGCGCACTGAAGTTCCCTACAGCGGTGAAAACGATCGCGGGAATCAGAAGCGCTAACCAAAGGATTTGGCGCAGCGGTTTAGGGAGTTCCACCGGTTTGATTTTTTGAGTGCGCTGACGCTTGCGGTCGAAACGGATAAGAATACCTAGGGCAGTAACACTCCATACAATTCCCAACAACGAGGGCATAAGCGTCGACATTCAGCCCGTAGCCCCAAGTGCTTCTTTGGCCCTTGTTTCGTTCGCTTTCGCCGCGACTGCAGTGGGTCGGCGCACCATTGCTAGCGATAACGCGCCACCGGCTAGCAAGGCTATATCCATCCCAACGATTAGCAGGCTTCGCTGCTCAAAGAGCGTGGCCCACCCGTCGCCCGCAAACAGAATGCGCGCTACCGGTAGCAGGATAAGTGCGGCTCCTAAAACAAAGCGCAGGGCCTGGGCGAGCCGTTCGCGATCGCGTACGGTGAGTCCCAGTCCGACCGCCAAAACGCTTGCGCCGATAAATCCATAGTTTGTGTAGGCGCTAGCGGCGTCGTTACTGAGACCTGGGAAAAATGCGATTCCCGCCCCTGCCATCGCGATACCCGTTCCATAACCGACCACCATCACTCCACGCTCAAGCCAAGCCCATGTCGGATCATCGGCTCGTCGAGCAGTCCATAGCTGCAAGCCCGTTAAGGTGACGTAGCACAGGGCAATGCCCAAGCTGAACCAAACGATCTTCGACAACAGACCGGCGAAATTTCCAAAGTGCAGCGGTGCCACCAACGCTAGCACCGTGTTCCCGAGCGATGGTTCATTGCCCAACAGTGGCTTTAAGCCAAGGTGTTCCCCGGTGGCACCTGCATAGCGGTGCAGTTGCCCCGTTAGCTTTTGTTCGTCGACATGGCTTTGAATTTGAACAAGAGCATCTTGCCGCCCCCATTTTTGAATAAACAAATAGGTCGGCGCGGCGCCGGATCGCGCCATCGAATCTGCGATCATCGAGTCGATATTGCCGATCTCAGTCGCCGTATCGTCCTCGGCGAGATCACTGGCGATCAGTGCCTCGATCATTTGCTCTTGGTCGCCGCCGAACGCGACATAGGCAACCACGGGAAGCGTGACAGAGCCCGCGAAGCTATAAAACGTTCCCGTAAAGGCAAGTAAGAAACCAAAAGGAAGGCTCCAGGTGCCCGCGAGGACGTGCCTGTCCCGTCGGTTCAACAGGAAGCTGCTCTTGCGCGGATTCACAAGGAGTTCCTTGATTAGGTGCTTGTGCAGCAAGATTCCGCTGATCACGGCGATCAGCATGGAGAGACCGAGTACCCCGGTCGCGAATAGTCCCCACGGTTGGGGCGCATGAAGATTTATATGCAGTTCGGTAATGAAATGAGCAAGCGCACTGGGCGCATAGTCAGGAAGTTCATCAGCAAAACCTTCATCGCGCTGAATAACCGCCCCGTCTTCCGGGGAAAGGATAAAACGCACGCCTTTCTCGGCCACTTGCCCTGTGTCTTTCTCGACATGAGCATGGAAAAACGCGTAAATCGCCCCGTCGCTCATGGCGTATACAAACAGTTCTTCCTGATACTCCTTGTCGACTTCCGACGCTAACTCGCGCAGTCGCGAGTCTAGCGGCTGGGCAAGAGGCGCCCTTACTTGCTCTCGCCCCGCTGCCCACTGGCCCAGCTCTAGTGCAAAGACAGAAATCGTTCCGGTAATGATAACGACATAGAGAAGCAGGCCTAGCAGCGTACCGCTCCATCCATGGAGCGCGAGCACTCTCTTCGCTGGAGCCTGGGCAAGAAAACTCATCGTACGTCGCCTTTGCTATTTCTCATGAATGGTTGGCTCGCCCAGGGACCTTTGCCCAGGGAGCTTGCCCCGGGACCTTTGCCCCGGGAAAGGGCATGGCCAGAACGGAGCGGTGTTTATCGCAGCTGAATTATACGGTCACCGTAGCAAAAATCAGGACCAGACTAGCGGTGCAGATGGCAAGTAGAACGGCGGCCGCTCTCGCTAGCTTATCGTCAATTACGGCGTAAAGGCAGGCACCAGCCAGATACCCCGGAAACAACAGAATTGGAAAGATAAAGTGGTCCACACCGCCTTCCGAAGCGGGAGTCACTAGCGGTGTCGCTGCCATTGCCAGCACAGCGGTGAGGATGGCCAGCGGTCCGGCGACCAAGGCTCTCAAGGTACTTCTGGACATGGCTATAGGCAGCTTTCAGACAATTCCTTTTTGTGACCGCATCATAGCAACAGCGAGTGGGTTTGACGCACACAAAGACCGGAGACGACGGCAAAGTTCTCGCTGATTGTTCGGTCGTTCCTCGAAACCTGGTTGCCTTTATTGAATTGACTTCAATTCAATAACGAGTAAGATCCACATCATTCATCCAGCCATTGAAGTCTTCATGGTCCTTCGATGACGCAGATCGAGCGTTGTCGAAGGCGCGATGCGGATCGCATTAATTAATCATGGTGCTTAACCGGGGTCTTTTACGATGAGTCGAGTTGCAGGTCCTCAAGTGGTTACCGCCGACCGCGTGGCTCGCCCTGGTAAGCGTCGTAGAAATTCGCAGGATGCACGCAAAGTCATCTTAGCCGCTGCCCAGAGTGTGCTTGTCGATAACGAGGGGCGCTTGGAAATGGCACAGGTGGCGGAGGCGGCGGGTGTTTCATCGGGTCTGGCCTATCACCATTTTGGCTCCAAGGAAGGGCTTCTTGCAGCGGTGGTGAATGCGTTCTATGACCGCGTAGATCAGGAAGTTCTGCTGGCCAGAATCGAAGGTTACGCCAATTGGGAAGATCGTGAGCGAGCGCGAACAGAGCTCTACATCGGTTTTTTACTCTCCGATCCGCTCGGACCACTACTCGTTACTTCCCTGGCTCAAACTCCAGAAGTTGCGGCGATCGACGCGGCACGATGGACTTCGCTCATAGAGGTGGGCGCCAAGAATATTGCCGAAGGCCAACGTTTGGGAATGGTCGGGGCCAGCGAGGCTCCATCACTCCTCGCCGCTATGGTCTTAGGGAGCGTTCGTTCCGCAGTTATCCAAGCAATGCAAAAGCACCGCGACGCTAAACAACAGATCACTGCGGAGAGTCTGACGCTCGAAATTTGGGCTTTTCAAAAGCGAGCGCTGTCATTGCCAAGTTAGCGCCAGTTCTTGCTCAAGCTAGCGACTACGGCAAACGGTGGCTTGGAATAGATCTCTAATAAAAGTAAGGGAATGAAGCTTATGACGGCAAGCAAGCTTGGCTCCAGCGGCCGAGATGACGCACGGTTTACCGAAATACGAGATGCAAATCACTTTGGTCAGGTTGATCTTGCGCGAAAGCATAAGATGAAACGCAGTGAGCGCGCTGCCCTAGTCGACAGGGATTTGCTCCAGGAACAACAGCAGCAGCTGCATCGAGACGGCTACGTCATCATCGAAGGGCTGATGACCGATCAAGAGCTCGAAGCGCTTCGCCGGGAAGCCACTGATCATCTGAGCCACCTCGGTAGGAACTCCTTTGAAGGAGAGCGAACCCAGCGTATCTATGGACTGCCATCCAAACTACGCAGTGCCGACCCGTTTATCGAGCATCCCCTCATTGTTGCGCATCTAGAGACGCTGATGCTGCCCAATTTTCTGCTTTCGCAAGCGCAGGTCATCAACATTCTTGACGGATCTCCCGCCCAACCAGTACACATGGATGACAGCTTTTACCCGTTCCCTCGTCCCCGACCGCCGCTGAGTATCGCCACCGTGTTTGCAATTGACGACTTCACAGCCGACAACGGTGCCACTATTGCGTATCCGGGCAGCCACAGCTGGGATGCAGATAGAAGTCCGGGTCCAGACGACACCATGATCAAAGCGATAATGCCAGCGGGGTCGTGTATTTTGTTTCTCGGTACCCTTTGGCATGGAGGGGGAGAAAACCATAGCGGCCGGTCTCGGATGGCGCTCACGGCGCAATACTGCGAGGCCTATTTGCGTACCCAGGAAAACTATTTCCTAACCGTTGATGCAAAGACCGTCGCTCACTTGTCGGAAGATATGCAGCGCATGCTCGGCTATTCCATCCATCCGCCCTTTATTGGCATGAGCAACGGCATGCACCCCAAGCGCGTCCTGGAAGGACTTATCGACTGACTGCGGCACGTTTAAGCAGGAGCGAATTCGCTATAGCAACTTCCCAATAGGCCCTGCATTGCCCGCACATGGTTTAGAGGCGCCGAGAGATGCTCCGCCAAAGCCCTATCACGCTGCTCGACCCAGGCAGCATAGGACTCCGGGTGAACGCCGAGTGTGAGCTGCTCAAGTGTTTGGATAGGTGGCAAGAGCGCGTGATAGCGCGTGTTTAACTGCGCGGACCAATGTTGTATGCCGCCAGCAAAGTATTTAGTTACAACGTTGCGGACGATCGGAGCGGCTTTTGGTTCTAAGCCCTGGCCGCAAAGACCGCCAGAAGATCGCCTACTCTCCGTTATTCGATCGGCCTCCAGCAGGTAGCGCCCCTGCTGTTCCAAGGCGCGAAGCAGTTCGCCGCCATCGCCCTGCGATATCTGAAACAGTGCACTCTCGAAGCGTTCTTCCTGAGCTCGGTAATCACCGCTCAACCAGCGGCCAGCGTCCGCCGCTATATTCTCTAGTGCCGCAACTGGCACGCTACTGGTGCTCTCTGGATAGTGCTCCAGCGGTTCAGTGCTGCGCCAGAAGTCTCTGAATTCCGGGCTTGCCAGCGTTGCGTTAAAGATCAGCTGAGGTAGTTGAGTTTTCTTGAGTTCATAATTTTCGAGTAAAAGCTGGGCAAGTTCATGCTGCTCTTCCCGAGATAGCTTTTCTATACAGGCAGGAGTTTCACGCAGGAAGGCGAGCTCCAGAAGGAGTCTTTGCGAAGGTGGCGCAACACGTCCAAGGCTGCTGTTGCGCTTCGCAATCGTTGTTTGTAGAGCGCAGCCTCGCAGACGCAGAAAATCCAGTCCATCTAGGGAGCCCGTTTCGAGTTCGACCAGCAAGGACGCCGCCCGGGGTGGGGCGGCTGATGTTGTTTTTTCAAACTCGGGGAGTTGTAGCTCAAGAGGGCGGCTTAGACGAAGCAGGTAGTCCTTTAACTGCGCTTCCCTGCTGTCGCGGCTGCAGGATGCGACCGCGAGCAACAAGCCGAGGAGGAGAACGACTGTGAATAGCCTCGCCAATGGGGTGAGCGGTGTTTGCCTCTTCAACTACTCGCCAAGGGCCGTCGCGGTTCGCGCATACCATTCGCGGAGGCGCACGCAGGACTCGGGTAGAGATTCCTTAACCCAGCTCCCGGTATGTATAGCGATGTACATATCGATATCCGCTTGCGATAGGGCCTCACCACAGAGGAAAGGATGTGCTCCCACTTCCTGTTCAAACAGCTCCAAGCTCGCCCGGTAACGTTTGCGCCCTCGGTCTGCGAGCTCGGGAATCTGTTCTACATCGATCGGTCCAGGCAGCGCGCGGTTGGCGAAGGCTGGGCTGCCATTACGCAACATCTCCGCAAATGCCATAAACAGCGATCCGGAGATTTTGTTCATCCAGTTCAAGACCAAGGCTCGCTCCAAGGGCGTCGAACCGAAAACCGGCTTTTCCGGGAACTTCGCGTCCAAATAGTCGCAGATAGCCAGAACTTCTGTGAGCAGTACGCCTTCGTCGGTCATTAGGGCGGGCACCGTGCCCTGTGGATTAATCGCCAAGTAGTCGTCGCTGCGATGTTCGTTCGCCCGCATATCGACTTGCGTGGTTGGGAGGTCTACGCCCTTATAGCGAAGAAGAAGTACTGCGCGCCGTGGGCTTGGAGCCACATCGTAAGAGTAAAAATGCATGATCGTAACGAATTCCAAACAAGAGTCTTTGCGGGATACTAGCAGGAAGAATTCAAAAATCAGACGGAGATCGCGCTCGAGGTTCTTTGCCACACCTGCCGTCGAAGCTATAATTCGCGATCAGTCACGAGGGACCAAACGGTGTTCACTAAAAAAACCGCAATCCTACTCTCCAGCCTGTCACTCATCCTGCTGGGCTCGGTAAGTTATGCGATCGAAATGACCGAGGAGATGCGCGAAGCCATCGCCTCTCGAATCGCCCCCGTGGGGCACGTTTGTCTACAGGGTGATGCCTGTGGCGGCGCCGGTGGAGCTGCCGGAGGCATGGCCGTGATTGACGGTGAAGCCACTTACAATAATGCCTGCATGGCTTGCCATGCCAGCGGTGCGGGTGGCGCCCCAATGGTCGGCGACGTGGCAGCCTGGGAACCGCGTATCGCTAAGGGCATCGATGCCCTCCACAATAGTGGCGTCAACGGCGTGGCGGGTACGGCCATGATGGCAAAAGGTGGCCAAGCGCAATTGTCCGATGAAGCCGTTATCGCTGCCGTTGACTTTATGGTGGAAAATAGTCGCTAGACGCCGTCTGGGACAATCGCTACGTTGTTTTGGCGAGGTGCTTGGCGAGGCTTTTATCGGGGCGTTCTCTTGTGGCGTTCTTTCGAGGCGTTCATTGAGGCTTTTAACGGGGCTGTCATTGACGTTCCGGGCAAGACGTGTGCCCAGCGCGAGAGCGGACGGTTTACTTGGGAGTGTTGACTAGGTCAGCTGACGTTCCCTAAGCATCTTCCCAGCCGAAACCAGTTCGGGCATCCCAATCCAAAATCCTTGGACTTCGTCCGCGCCAAGTTGCTCGATTTCCTTCGCGGTCAGTTCTGTTTCCACACCTTCAACACAGCAGATGAGGTCCAGTTGCTTCGCGAGTTCGACCGATGCTCGAAGAATGTCCGCACTACGTTCATTGGCGCCTGCTTTCCTGACCATGCTTTGGTCTATTTTTAGTTTATCCAGCGGCAATGCCCCAAGCATTGCCAGCGACGAGTAACCAGATCCAAAGTCGTCCAAGGCGATCAGTATCCCGTTCCTTCTCGCGTTCTCGAGGACGGCCACATTCTCTTCTAGGTTCCTAAAGACGACTTCTTCTGTAACCTCTAGCGTGATTTGCCGTGGATCCACATTCAATTCACTCAATAAGTCGAGAAGCTTCGCGAGGAAATCCGACGCCAGCAATTGAGCCGGTGATACATTCAAAGCAAGCCGGGCAGAGGCAAAATTTAGGTGTCCCGCCGCTTCTTCTAGGGTCATCCACAGAATTTCGTTGAGCAGTCCCAACTGCTCTGCCACATGAATGAACTTATCTGGGCCTGGATCCGGATCAAGTCCACTGTTTGGCCAGCGCGCGAGCAGTTCGTACTCCACAATTTTATGAGTTTGCGCATCGGCGATAGGCTGCAGCGCGGCTCGAATCTCCCGCTTGCGAATTGCTTGCTTTAGGTCGAGTTTTAACGTCGAGGATGCGAGCGCAGCGCCATCAATGTTGTCATTGAAACGGGCCCAACCGGAACGTGTCGCCTTTGCACGGCGCATAGCAGCGTCCGCAGCGCCAAGGAGTTTGCTGAGCGTGTCCGTATTCCCGAGATTCTCCGCATAGCCGATTGATACACCGAGCGAAATCGTGCCCCCTTCAACCTCTATATCTGACGTTATCGCTGCGTGCGCCTGAGCGATAAGCGGCTCGATTGAATCCCGGTCGATCTCAGAGCCAAAGACCGCTGCGAACTCGTCTCCCCCGAGCCGGGCCACCGCTTCCGTACCCGCCATTCTTCGTAACCGTTTGGATACCTGATGCAAAACGTAGTCACCGGTCGCATGTCCATACTGATCGTTCAATGGCTTGAAATGATCAAGATCTAGGAACACGAGGACCAGCGAGTTGTCCGCACTCCAGAGCGACTCAAGCCGGTTCATAAAGGCGCGTCGATTCAATAAACCCGTTAGGTGGTCCGTAGCAGCAATCCGCTCTTGCAAGCCGATCAAAGCGAGTAGTCTTCGGTCGGTGTTGGACCGCTCCCACGCTATGAGCGCA
>JBCCQO010000098.1:0-9934 GCA_039024595.1 Pseudomonadota bacterium
CCAATTCCCGAATTGCCCCCGGTAATGAGGAAAGTCTTGCCCGCAAGGTCGGGCAGCAGGCTGGGACGCCAGTTTCTGATGCCGCTATTACTTATCTTTCGAAGCATACGCCTACCGGTTGGGGGAGAGTATTTGGCAGGCTATGGCCCGCCCGATTCGGTGCCGCGAGGATCGCCGTATTCGGCACAAACATCAACCTGTGCTAAAGATGAATACTCATCCGCTGTTAGGATGAGCACTAACGTCGAAACACGACGAAGCACCTAGTATTAGGAATGGTTTCTAGAATGAGGAGCGAAATCGAGTATGAATAGAATGAGCAGGTTAAGCAGTTTTGCGATGCTCCTAGTTTTCTGGCTGAACGGTGCTTTGGCACAAGAGGTTGCCGATGACAACAGCGGGGAGATTGACGAGCAAAAGCTGAAGCAAATCGAGACCCTATTGAAGCAGTCCGGCCAATCGAACGAGGCAACGGCTCAACAGTTCATTGATCTGTTCCTCGGTCAAATGACGGTGATGTTGCAGCAGGCGAATCCCAACCTCGATCCACGCGCGATTGAGCTGGTCGAGGAAGAGATCGTAGACGTCATTGGAGAAAAGTTCTTGACCGAGGGTGCAATGCTGACCATCGCCGCCCCATTGTATGACCAGTACTTCTCCCTCAGTGAGCTTGAGCAGATGATCGCTTTCAA
This sequence comes from Pseudomonadota bacterium, assembly GCA_039024595.1. Lineage (GTDB taxonomy): Bacteria > Pseudomonadota > Gammaproteobacteria > Pseudomonadales > Halieaceae > Congregibacter. The sequence continues at coordinate 693 of JBCCQO010000098.1, forward strand.
CGAGTCAGAGCTTGGGCAAAAGATCCTCAAGGTCATGCCCCTCATTACAGCAGAAAGTATGCAAGCGGGTGCGGAGCTCGGTCGGTCGTTGGGGCCGGAAATTGCCCGCCGAATCGAAGATCGCTTCAAAGAAGAAGGTATCGAGCTGTTAAATTAGCGTTGCTGCGGCCCCGGCGATGGCTCAATCCTGGGCGAGTCACGGCGGCGCCGCGCTTCGAACCAGCTACACTGCGTAGCCATTTTTATGGAGCTGTCCGCTTATATGAACACTCGAGAATTACTTGATCCGGAGATTCTTCCGGTTCTCGACTTGTATCCGGATGTTGAACTTACCCGTGACCAAGTGCCTTTGCTCCGCGAGCAGGCCAAGGAACAGCTCGTGCTCGAAGATCCGGCCGCCTATGACGTTGATCGGACAGAAGTAGCTGTTTCCAGTGCGGACAGCGAGTCGACACCGGTTCGATGTCTTCTCTATGTCCCGAGTAACCCCGTCCCCAACAACTCCGTCCCCAGCCACAATGGGTCTCTCACTGATGCCCCGCAGAATCCACCTGCTGCGTTGCGGTCGGCTTATCTGCACCTGCACGGTGGCGGGTATTTGTATGGTGCACCAGACATGTCGGATCTTCACAATCTGATTCTGAGTTCCATGCTTAAAATCACGATCCTGTCCGTTGATTATCGGCTCGCACCGGAACATCCAATTCCTGCCCCCTTGGATGATGCCTATGGCGCTTTAGCTTGGCTTCATCAGAACGCCGCTGAGCTCCGCATTGATCCACAACGCATCGCTGTCGGTGGAGAAAGCGCGGGCGGGGGTTTGGCGGCCGCGCTTGCCCAGCGAGCAGTAGCGGCTGGAGAATACAGTGTGTGTCATCAGCATCTGACCTACCCGATGCTGGATGATCGGACGGGAACACAGCAGCGACCGGCCAGTTCGGTAACCGGGCAATTCGTGTGGACGCGGGAAAGAAATCAGTTCGCCTGGGACTGTTATCTGGGTGATGCTGCCCGGGCTGCGCCGCAGGTTCCGGCCCGAGCCGAGGATTTATCCGGACTGCCGAAGTGTTGGATGAGTACAGCTGACCTCGATCTTTTCCGAGAAGAGAACATCGCCTACTCGCAAGCCTTGATGAACGCTGGAGTAAACTGCGAGTTGGTTGTATATCCGGGCGCGTGCCACGCCTTTCAGCTGATGCGCGATGCAGCGGTGAGTCAGCGATTTTTCCGCGATCATTTGGAGGCCTTGGGAAGAGCTTTGAGCTAATTCCCCTCGCTCTTCCCAACGCTTGGCCGAATCATTCCTCAGCGGGCGTGATTCTAGGCCGAGACAAAGCAACCATGAAAGCCAAGCGGCAGTACTCTCTCCATGGTGGCTTTGGCGATGGGGCCTTCGGCCAGGTTAGCGGCACGTAAAATCGCGACACCGCTGACTCCTTGCTCGTAGTCCAAGAATCCATGCATTGCATAACCCCCGTCTGGACCTGCAATAAACAAAGGCTCTTGTACGATGACTCCATCGCCATAATCAAAGCTTTGCCGATCACCGGTGAGCGGGTCTACGGTGCTGACTGCGCTTGCCAAGGCAGATTCGCTCGTCGCTTCGCCGCTTGCACCTAGCAATGTCTGTGGAGTGAAAGGTCGGCGAGGGTCAAAACTTGGAAACTCCATATCCGCATCGAGATTCGTAATTTCGACCCTTTGCAGATTCCGCTCCAGATCATAGCGAACAAGCGTTGGGGCCGCGTGAGCCACCCCTGCTTGTTGTTGCGCAAAGCGGCGCATGCTGTCCGTTACGATTTTCGAGTCCTCGTACTGGCAAGCCGTGAAGTGGAGCCCATCCCGGTCCTGCCAACCATTACCGAAGTGAAATACAAAGCTTGCCGGTACCTCAACTTTTGCGCGAAGGGAAAGATCGCTGCGCTGAAAGACCAATAGCTGACTAGCCTGCTGCGGTTGCCAGTGCATCTGATCGACAAAAGAATGCCCCGATCCGAATATCGCAGAGCTATTCAATACGACAAGGTATTCGGGCGTTAGAACGAAGTCGTGTATGTAGCCGCCAAAATCCAGCCCATGCATTTTCGCAGTCCGGAGCTTTCCGTTAGCGCCGACGTGGTAGAGCACGAGTTTCGGCGAGTGCAGCCAGGGCACGGAGCCTATGTTCCACAAGTCGCCATTTTCGTCGAACTTGGGGTGAGCGGAAAAAGGAACTCCGGCCAATTCTTCGCTCCAGCTCCGAGGGCCGTGAGTTGCGAGCGTTTCTGGATCGAGCGCATAGGGCATGCCCGCTTCCCAGAGCGCCAAAAGTTCTCCGTTGAGCGGCTGCACATTGATATTGGCAACATTGGTGGATTCGTTGTTTCGTGCCGCTTGCGCGTTCTCGAACACACTTCCGGCTCCGTTGTAGAGAAAGCGGCCGGCGGCCTGCTCCTGCTGGAATTTGCGCGTGCGAACAAAGCGGCCCTCGTGGCTCACGCCGCGTTCATCAAAACGAAAGGCTTGAATCATGCCGTCGGGATCGAACCAGTGTTGATAGCGTTCTCCCGCTCGTTCGTACAGGGCCGGCCCATTTCGAAACAGGCTTCCGAAGCAGGATCGTGGAATTTCGCCTTCAACTTCGATTCGTTGACGGGGAAGATCCTCCGATACCCCATCGAAGCCGACGGACCATGCGGGAGCGCCCGTGCCGTTGGCACTTGCCCGCGCTGGGTCCGTGCCCGTCGCTGCAAACACTGAGGGAAAAGGGGCCGCGTGGGCGCTGGCGGCAACCGCCAGCGCTTTCATGAACTGTCTTCTGTCCATGATCAACGAAGGGAAATCGATGCGGTTGTGTTATCTGTCACCGAAACGGCGGCGTCTTCAAAGGAGGGTGGTCCCATCCTCCCCGCGTTATTACTAAACCCGTATCCCTCCTTAGGAATGCCAAGCATATTGCTGTCGAGTTCACCGTTTCCGTTCTCATCATGGAACAGGCGCACGGCGTAGTTACCGGGCTGCAGATCATGAAGGGTTAGCGAATAGGTAGCTCCCTTCAGCTTGCCCTGCGCGGCGAGAATCGCCGCATCGGTCTCGCCAGAGTCGTAGCTTTCCTTGCTGTTGAACACCGACAAGTAGACGGTGCCCTCCGGTTTATCGAAATTGTCTACGGTAATCGTGAGATCAGCAGAGAAAGCACCCGGTACAAAGCACATTGCCGTAACCGAAGATAGCTTTCTTAGGACAGGCAGATCTTGCGTTGCACGTAAGGTCTGCAAGAACTGTAAGCCTCGGAGGACTCGTAACTTTGGCATCGCCAGTAGTGTTTTCATGATTAGTGCCTCTTTCCAGTGGGTGCAAACAATGGCGCTTAGTATCGCTGCTACTCGCACCGCTGGAATGTGCCACTGGTCATTTTTGTGGATAGAGCAAACCATGACTTTTGGCACGGTAGGCGGGCTGGGCGATCTCCATTACTCTGCGCTAATGAACACTCAAGGTAAGGGAAAGGAGCAAATCCTCCTGATTGGATCGGGATTGCTCGCAGTGACCCTGGTTGCCTGGATTAGTTTTCAAAATACTGGATCTTGGCTCGGCTTGGCCGCGCACCTAACTTTTGCCCTATTTGTCTTGGCCGCCGCTTTTCTTGAACAGCTTGCGCTGCCCAAAAATTTCGGGGTTTTTGCGCTGATGGCGATGCTCGTCATCGTGCTGTTGTCACTGTTTCTCTTCCCGGACACGGTGACATTGATTCTGGCGGTCGTCCTCATTGTCAGTGCTCCCTACCATCTCAGCCCCCGTGCCAGCTGGATCTTGCTCCTGCTAAGCAACCTGCTGTTTTGGCTAGAGTTTGAACTACTCCTCGAGAATGGCGTCTTCCTCCCCGCGTGGGCGACTTTGTTCGCCTTGCAGATCTTTGCGATCAGCTCCAGTTTAGTTCGCCGTCGAGAAGAGGAGTCTCAGCGCGTGCTGGCTCGCCAGAACGACGAGTTACTCGCTTCCCGAGCCATCATGTCGCAGCGAACTCGCGCGGAGGAACGCTTACGCATAGCGGGTGACCTGCACGACACGATCGGTCATCGACTCACCGCGCTGCAACTCCAGCTTGAAGCGCTCGTGCACCAGACACCGGACGAACTTAAGGCTGATGTAAAGCGCTGTAAACAAGTAGCAGCGGAACTGCTCGACGAAGTGCGATCAATCGTCAAGGAAATCCCCAGCTCTCCGACAGCGGACTTGTCACACGCTATCCGAGAATTGGCCGAACTCACCCCGGGCGTGACCGTCTCGGTAGAAGGGGACCTACCTGTCGTTCAGCCAGCGCTTGCGCAGCAGATCATCTTTTGTATTCAAGAGGGGATTAGCAATTCGATTCGCCACGGGAGTGCGAACAAGATTAGCATCGCTTTTGGCAACGGAGAACTGCGTATCAGTGACAACGGAAGAGGCCTGGGCCCCCGAGGCCTCCGCGAAGGTTTTGGACTGGCGAACATACGTCAGCGCTTGGCGCCATTCTCCGGCAGCGTCAATTTGGATCCTCTTTCTGACGGCACTGGCTGCGTCCTTCGACTTAACTTAGGCAAGGGGATGCTCGCATGATTGAGGTTGGTCTAGTGGATGACCAAGCGCTTGTGCGTGAGGGTATCGCTCGACTAATCGAGTTGTCGGGAGTAGCGCGAGTTCGATGGCAGAAAGCGAGCGGCGAAGACGTGGTTTCCGAACTGAAAGCGCAACCGGTCGCAGTGCTGCTATGCGATATTCGCATGCCGGGATTGGATGGGATTTCCCTACTGAAGCGCCTTCGCGGTGCTGCCAACCCACAACCGGTACTCATGTTAACCACCTTTGACGATCACACCTTGTTTCTGGAAGCGCTCTCGGCAGGGGCAAACGGCTTTCTGCTCAAGGATGTATCCCTTGAGAAGCTCATCGACGCAATCGAAACGGTCGCCGCTGGAGGCTTTATCGCTGAGCCACGGTTGGTATCGCAGGTATCCACCGGTATCGAGGACGCGCCTCCCACGTCTTCGGATCTCCTGACGGTGAAAGAACGGGAAGTGCTTCGCCTGGTAGCCGGGGGACTGTCGAACAAGGAAATCGCGAAAATTATCTGTCTCGCAGAGGGTACCGTTAAGAACCACGTGTCTACGATACTGTCGAAGCTCGATTGTCGAGATCGCACCCAGGCTGTTCTTTACGCCATTCACTGGAAGTTGCTTTAACCATTGCCATTGCCATCGCTTGCGCCCAAAGGAAGCCGACTCGGTAAAGCGAGACTCCGCAAAGTACAAGGTCTTAACTCGTCTGAAGTCCTATCGACAAGCGATGAAGAACAAACGAATGCCCGCCCCGCGAGGTCAAAATTTCGCCGATTAAGGACAGTCGGACGATACTCAGTCTGTTTCGCGAGCGGGATCGCGATAGCGCTCGAACCAAGCCAGAATGTTGTTCACTTTATCGATCATTTGGCTGGGCCGACGGGCGATGTAATGCGATGCTCCAGGTAGTTCGATCAACGCCGTCGGAACTTTTCGATAACGCAGCGCATGATAAAGCTGCTTCGCCTGGGAAGGCGGTGTGCGCAAATCGTCCAAGCCGACCATAACGAGTGTCGGCGTGTTGACCTCCCCGACCAGAGAAATCGGCGAAAAACGCATATAGTCATCCGGGTTGGTCCACGGCGTACCCGGGTAGCGCGTGTGGTAGTAATAGAACCAGTTGTCCGCGTTGAGCGTCTTGCTGTACCAATTCATTACGGGCTTTATTACGGCGGCGGCGCGAAAACGATTGGTTTTTCCAACGATCCACGCAGTCATGATTCCTCCTGCGGAGCCGCCCGTTACGTACAGCTGTTCCTCATCGATAAACCCTTCGGCAATCACCGCGTCCATTCCGCTGATGGTGTCGTCGTAGTCCTGCCCGGGGTAGTTGTGATACAGCAGGTTCGCAAACTCTTCCCCGTAGCCGGTGCTGCCGCGAGCGTTGGGAAAGAAAACCACGTAGCCCGCAGCGGCATAGAACTGGAACTCGGGGGAGAAGCGCTCTCCGTAATTGCTGATGGGACCGCCGTGATTTTCAATCAGTAACGGATACTTTTTGTTCTCGTCAAAATCTGGGGGCAGCGTGAGCCAGCCCTGGATCTCTCTTTGATCGAAGCTGCTTTTCCAACGAATTTCTCGAGTCTCACCGAGGCTGCGCTGGCCTAGCAGATCAGCATTAAGCTGGGTGAGTACTTTCATGCCGCTATTGCTGACCAGTGCGATTTCGGCTGGGAATTCGGGCCGGGTGTAGGTGTAGGCAATGGTGCTTTTTTTGGAAATACTAAAATGGCCTCCCCCATAAGGTCTGCCTATGGACGAGCCACCTAGGTCGACGGCTCTTTCCTCCCAGCGTCCGCTAAGGTTACTGAAGCCGATCCGGCTTCGACCCTGATCGTCGTAGCTAAAGTAAATCCCCGATCCGTCTGCGTTCCAGCGAAAGGACTCAATACCCCGATCCAATTCGGGAAGAAGGTCGCGCATTTCCGTGCCGTCCGCATTGGCGATTCTGAGCTGCGTCTTTTGGTACGCCTGCCTCTTATCCGCATAGCCCAGCCAAGCGAGATGTTTGCCGTCTGGTGAAAAAGCAGGGTCGCGATCCGGGCCAGTTTGGGCGGTCAGGATGGTGATGTCGCCACTCGAAAGCGCGATCGTATAGAGCTCATCATTACGATAGTCGTGTTGCCAGTCTTCGCTGCGATTGCCGGCGAACACAAGCGTTTCACCGTCGGGGTGCCACGCCGGGTTGTAGTGCTGGAAGTCTCCTTGTGTGAGTTGTCTCGCGGTGCCACCTTCGGCTGGAACTAGGAAAATATGCGAATAGGTGGGTTCTAGATAACCGGAACCGTCTGCTTCGTGATAAAGCCGCGTGGTCACTCGCGGCGGTTCGGCCCATTCAGCTCCCTCAGGTTTAGCTGGCCGTTTACCGATAACCGCAGGCTTCTCCGCCACCTCCATTGTGAAAACGATGGATTCGCCGTTTGGACTCCAGCGCAATTCGGAGGGTGCATTAGGAAGCTGCGTGATTCTTGCGCTGGTACCCGATGCTAGCCAGTAGACATAAATCTCAGCGCCATTGGCTTCATCCACAGTGCGCACATAGGCGATTCGTGTGCTATCGGGAGACCAGTACGCTTGTGACTCATCCCCTTCAAAATTGGTGAGCTTGCGATGTTGTTCGCCGTCGCTCCTGATCAGCCAGAGGTTACCGTGGCGGCGGTCGTCCATGATGTCGAAGCGCATGCGACGGTACACGATGTGTGTGTTATCCGGCGCTATTTCTGGGGTGTTCACCCACTCAAGCTCAAACAGATCGAGAAAGGAAAAATCAGAGAAGGCGCTGCCCGCCGCTGTCTCTTCCTCCTGGGCCTGGCCGAAGGCTCGATCTGCGGGTGCTGCAAGGGTAAAAGCAATCACAACGGCAAACGTGTATCGAACTATGTTGAAAGGCACTGTCCAGTAACTCATTGGTCAACCTCGAAATCGCGTCGGACCATGCTAGCACCTCAGCGCGGCTGTCGTCGTCGAGAAGCTTTAAACAAACCGTCGCGCCCTCTGCCGTGCGCGCAGCATGAGCCAAAGCTTGAGGTCCAGTGAAACTAGATTCTGGAATCGATATCATGAAATACACAGGCGGCGTGTACGCAGGAGTTTAGCTATGGACGTTTTCATTTTCGGTGGTCGCGGTGATCTCGCTGCGCGAAAGCTGTATCCGGCACTCTTTCATCTTGACGCAGCAGGACTGCTCGAAGACGACGTCAAAATTTATGCGGTGGCGCGGCGCGACTCAGGGCGAGAGGAACTGATTGAAGATACTAAGCCTCGGGTGCGACGCTACGTCGATGATCTTCAGTGGTCCGAGAGCCTGTGGAGCCAGCACGCGCAAAGGATTGACTATCTGCAGGTCGATTTTTCGCAGCCGGAGCAATACCAGAAGATTGCCGAGGTGCTCAGCGAGGATCGACAGGCGCTGTTCTACCTTGCCACACCACCTTCACTGTTCGCGCCCATTTGCACCCATCTGGGCGCCGCTGGCTGTCTTGGCGGAGACCGGCGCCTGATGCTTGAGAAGCCAATCGGACAAGATCTGGCTAGCTGCAGGGCAGTGAATGAAACGGTTGCTGAGTACTTTCCGGAAAAATCCGTTTATCGCGTCGATCACTACCTAGGTAAAGAGACCGTTCAGAATCTGCTTGTTCTACGCTTTGCTAACCGGTTCATCAACGCCCAGTGGGATCACAGCTGCATCGATCACGTTCAGATCACGGTAGCGGAACCTTTGGGAATTGAGGGTCGTTGGTCCTACTACGACGGCGTCGGTCAGCTGCGCGATATGCTTCAGAACCACCTAATGCAGCTGCTGTGCCTTGTCGCCATGGAACCGCCAAACAGTCTCAGCGCCGAGAGCATTCGCGACGAGAAGGTAAAAATAGTTCGAGCGCTGCGCAGAATCGATTCTACGAACGCGGCTGATCACGTGGTGCGGGGCCAATACACGGCGGGCTGGGCCCAGGGCGTTCCCGTACCCGGTTACTTGGACGACAAAGACGGGGAGGCAGTCCAGAGCAACACGGAGACCTTTGTCGCCGTGAAGGCATTCATTGAAAACTGGCGCTGGGCTGGTGTCCCCTTTTATCTGCGCACAGGGAAACGCATGCCTAGCAAGCTCACAGAAATTGTGATCACCTACAAAGCGCTTCCCCACAATATATTTTCCAGTACTGGGAAATTGGGAACACCGAACCGGATAGTCATTCGATTGCAACCGAATGAGGGCATCGAGATGCAAATGCAGTCGAAGTTACAAAGCTTAGAAAGCAAGCTTGGCTTGGTCACGGAAGACCTCAATCTCGATTTTCTTTCCGCGGACCGAACCAACAGAATTCCCGAGGCCTACGAGCGCTTACTCCTAGATGCGCTTAAAGGGGATCAGTCGCTTTTTGTAGGGCGGGAGGAAATCGAAGAATCCTGGGCTTGGTGCGATCAGATTATAGAGGCGTGGCAGGAACTCGATGTCCCTCTTCATAACTATCAGGCCGGTTCCTGGGGACCGGCGAAAGCTGAGCTGTTGATTGAGCGCGATAACAGAAGCTGGCACGGGTAAGCTAGCGCAAGGCAAAGTACTAGCTACTAGCGGCTCCGGCTTTGTTTACTTGCGCCGCATAACTCTTGCTTTCCCAGTGTTGTTCTTTGATCCAAGCCGTCAGCTCCGCCGGCTCAGTGGGA
>JBCCQO010000099.1:0-9891 GCA_039024595.1 Pseudomonadota bacterium
AGCGACTCTCAACGTACTCCCTCAATGTACTCCCTCAACGCACTCCCTAAAGGTGCCCCCGAATTCGCCTATGAATTTGGACCACAGGCGAGAAGCTTAAAAAAGCAGTCTGGACCGATAGAGCTACCCTACGACAGGCTGACTTTGCGCTGAAGCTTCACCATCGTTTTTGTTGAGCGTAGCCGTAACTCCTGTAATCCGTTTACTCTTACGAAACGGCAGGTAGAACGCGGGTAGCACGAAAAGTGTGAAGAGTGTTCCGATGAGCATACCGGCAGTAATCGTCATACCGATCGAAAAACGCGCATTGGCGCCAGCTCCGCTCGCGAGTACCAGCGGCAGGACGCCAAGAACTGTGGCGAAAGTCGTCATCAGAATAGGGCGTAGGCGCAGCGTCGCGGCTTCTAGAACCGCCTCCCTTTTGCTCACTCCTTTGTCTACCAGCTGGTTGGCAAACTCAACGATGAGGATGCCATGCTTCGCGATCAATCCAATCAGCGTAAGAAGACCAATCTGCGTGTAAATATTGAGCGTCATTGCTCCCATCGCAATCGGTAGCATCGCACCGAATATGGACAGGGGAACCGCAATTAGAACGACGAGCGGGTCCCTAAAGCTATTAAATTGAGCCGCCAGCACCAGGAAGATCAGAAGCATCGATAAGCCAAAGAGAAGGGGGAAGGTGGCGCTCTCTTGTACGAATCGTCGTGAGGTGCCCGTGTAGCCGACGCGGAAACCCCGTGGCGCAATCTCTTGTAGTTTCGCTTCTAAAAACTGAAGTCCATCTCCAAGCGTATTGGGCGGCATAACAATGCCTTGCAAAGTGGTGCTATTGAGCTGTTGAAACTGGGATAGCACGTTAGGCTCAACGCGGCTGTCGAGACTGATCACACTGGACAGTGGTACCAGCTCGCCACCATCAGTTCGTAAGTAGTACTTTTCAAGTTCGGCCTGGGTGAGGCGGAAGTCGCGACCGGCTTGAGGAATAACCTTGTAGCTTCGCCCATCGCGAGTGAAACGATTGATTTCGGCCTCTCCGAGCATCATGGCCAAGGTGGTGGCAATATCTTGCATTGAAATGCCCAGCCTTGAGGCAAGTTCCCGATCAATGTCGACGCTAATCTCAGGTCGATTGAAATCAAGCGATTGATTGACAAAAATAAATAGGCCCGATTCCTGAGCGGCGCGCACCAGCTCGGCCCCTACTTGCTCGACTCGCTGATAGTCCGCCGTAGAAGCTACGACAAAACTCACCGGTAAGCCCGCATCGGAGCCGGGCAGGGCGGGTGTACCAAAGCTAAACATCTCCATACCGGCAATCTCACCGAGTCGCGCTTGGAGTTCTTTTTGAACTTCTTGCTGGGTTCGCTCTCGCTCGTCCCAAGGTACCAGCGACAGCCCACCAAAGTTGCTATCGGGCATAGCCACCTGCCAGGAGGAGTAGATCTCTGGTATGTCTTTCCAAATCTCCACAACCTGATCGAGAAACACATTTATATAGTCGAGGTTAGCGTAGCTTGGTGCACCCCCCGCGACGTAGATCGAACCGGTGTCTTCCTCCGGCGCAAGTTCTTTTTGCGCGACGAGGAACAGCGCCGGGAGGCTCAAGAAAATTCCTGCACAGAAAAGCAGCACAGCGCCACGACTTGAGAGGCAGGCTGCGAGAAGTCGTTGATAGCGCGAATTTAAGCTGTGGAAACGTTGGTCTAGCCAACTCGCGAAGCGCCCCTGTTGGTCCTGCGATTGAAGAAAACGGGAAGCCATCATCGGACTGAGAGTGAGTGCCACGACGCCAGATACTAGAACCGCACCGGCTAAGGTGAGAGCGAACTCGGTAAACAAGGCACCGGTCAACCCGCCGATAAACGCAATGGGCGCGTAAACGGCGGCCAAGGTTAGGGTCATGGATATCACTGGCAGAGCGACTTCCCGAGCGCCGGTCAGAGCCGCGGTTAGCGGAGTGGCGCCTTCTTCTATATGTCGATGAACGTTTTCCACCACAACGATCGCGTCGTCGACCACCAAGCCGATGGCGATCACCATCGCCAACAGGGTGAGTAAGTTGAGCGAGAAACCCAAGGCCATAATGACGAAAACTACGCCGATCAAAGACAGAGGAATTGCCACTAGGGGGATAAGAACAACGCGCATGGAACCGAGGAAAAAGAAAATTACCAGGATGACGATAATTCCAGCCTCTAACAGCGTTACGATCACTTCATCAAGGGCATGTTTGATCGCGAACGACCCATCCCAGTCCATGATCATTTCGACATCGGCAGGAAGGTTGGCTTCTAAGGCCGGTAGCACCGCGTGAACGGCCCGAGAGACAGCGAGTGGGTTTGCATCGGGCGCGGGCGTTACCGCCATAAACACCGTATCGCGGCCGCTGGTGAAGCTTCGCATCTGATTGTTTTCCGCCGCGAGCTCCACGTCTGCGACATCGCCAAGGCGTACTTTTCTATCCGCCTCTTGGCGAACCACCAAGGAACGAAATTCCTCAGGAGTCTGCATACCGGTGACCGCGTCCACCATAACCCGTATCCATTCTCCTTCCGTTGCGCCCGCGGTACTAATGACGTTGTCACGCACGATGGCCTGATTGATGTCATTTGCGGTGATACCCAAGGCGGCCATTCGGACTGGATCGAGCCAGATGCGCATCGCAAGGAATCGACCAAAGATGCCCGCTTTGCCAACGCCATCGATGGTGGCCAGTTCTGGCTGAACACTGCGCAGTAAATAGTCGGTGATTTGATAGGGAGACATCTGGTCGCTGATAAATGCCAAATACATCATCGCGTCCCCGCCGCGAGTAGTAGATATGACGGGGTCTAGAATGTCTTCCGGGAGTTCATCGCGTGCCTCGTTTACCTTAGCGATCACCTCCGTAAGCACGTCAGAGGTGTTTTCGCCCAGACGCACGTGTACCTCAATAATCGAGATTCCTGGGTTACTCGTTGAGGTCAGGTACTCGACACCACGAGCTCCCGCAATGTTGACCTGCAGCGGAGTCGTAACGAAGCCCTGGATCGTGCGTGAGTTTGCACCCGGGTAGACGGTCGAAACCTCAATAACGCTCCGCTCCAGTTCGGGAAACTCTCGCAGGGGGAGTTTAGCCAGCGATGCCAGCCCAGCCACGAGCAGCAAGGCGCTGATGACTACCGCTAGAACCGGTTTTTTGATAAACGTGTCGGTGAACTTCATCGCGCGAGCCTGCCACTGTCATCAAGGACGATTCGAGCTCCTCTGTACAGCTTGTTCTGCCCAGACGTGACCACTCGTTCGTCTCCGTTCAAGCCACTTAGAATCGCGATTCCACCTTCTCCGACACCTCCGGTCTCAACCACCCGAGGCGCCACCGTTAGCCCTGCATCATCTTCCTCGATCACGTAAACGAGGTCCCCTTGCAGTGAGTAGGAGATCGCAGTTTCAGGAACAAAAACGCGCTCTTCCCTGCGGCCCAGATCAACGGTCAACCGGGCGAACATACCGGGGAACAGGCCGCCGCCGTCTTCTAAGTCGGCCCGAAGCAGAAGGTTTCTTGTGTTCTCGTCGACCTGTGAGTCAATCGCAGTGAGTACCGCAGCAAAATTCTGCTCGGGAAAGGCGGCTGTTCTTAACGTGATATTGAGCCCAGGGCGCATTAACGGCGCATAGCGATCGGGCACGGAAAAATCGACCTCTAAGTTTTGCGTATCTTGCAATGTTACTAGCGGTGTTCCCGCTTCAACGTAGTCGCCTAAACGTACTTTTAGAATGCCCAGGGTTCCGGAAAAGGGTGCTGCGACAAGCTTATTTTTTAGAACCGCATCAATTTCCGCCAATTCAGCTTGCGCTGCTCGAAAGTCTGCGCTTGATTGGTCTAGCTGACTTTGCGGAATCGACTTTTCTTTAATCAGCCTTGCATCGCGCTGATAGAGCTGTTCGGCCAAGACCAACCGAGCTTGCAGCCGTTGTCTAGAGGCAGATTCGAGTTCGTTATCAATCGCCAGTAACGCTTGACCTACCTCCACAGCAGCACCGGAGCGAGCAAATACATCTGTGATATCACCGCTTGTTTCTGCGTTAAGCGTGATGCCGCGCGCTGCTCGAACGGTTCCTACAGCGTCGATTGATTCGCGCCAGGGGAGGATTTTCGCCGTTGTGGCGGTGGTCGTAATGGGTGGGGGCGTGAAGTCGGCCGATGCCAAGCGAGCAAAACTGGCCCCAATGTAGGCTGCCGTTCCCCCAATGATCACCAACAGGAGTGTTATCGCGACAACGTAAGCGCGCAATTTTTTATCCTTTTCTGAATATTTGACGCCATTTCGGCGATTCTAGCGGCATTTTAGAAGCATTAAACTTTTAATTCATCTTTTCGCTGTACGCCGAATGGGGCATGTGCCTACTCGATTTACGCGTCGGCGTAAAGTTTACAGCGCACTTCAGATCGTTATGCTGGCCGTACACGAGGTGGAGGTTATCCATGTCTTCAAGACAGCTCAAGCGTCTTACCAAGGCGATGCACAGTGCGGCCAGTTACGGCGAGTGGACAGACGCCGCACAGGCCCACGACGATCTCAGCGGTGCCCGGCGCTGGCGCGAAATCGATCAAAGCCGACAATATGATTACGCGCAAATTCGCTTGCGTTTGGATCGTTTGCGCAGCTTGCGAGTCCGCCAGGATTACCATGGCTTGCTTTACAACTTAAACGAAGGCATCCATGGCAACATGGGTGGGATGGGTCGTGGTTCTCTCTATCGGCGTGCCTGTTTCGGTACCAAGCGCCTCATCGAACAATATATCGAGGAAATCGACGACGCACTTCATTTTCTGGCCGAACTGGACAGTCGGGAGATAGACGTTCAGGAAAAAATTGATTTCTTCTACCGCGCCAACATTTGCTATGGACGCTCCGCCTTACTCCTGAGTGGGGGAGGTGTTTTGGGTTTCTATCACTTGGGTGTCGTTAAGACCTTGCTCGAGCAGAATTTGTTACCGCGAGTGATTTCCGGATCGAGCGCTGGCGCACTGGTCGCTGCCGTAGTGGGTGCGCACAACGACAAGGAACTGCAGCAGTTTTATGATCCGAGCAAACTACACTTTGAAGCGGAGCGAGAAGCGAGCGTGTTCTCGCGTCTATTGTTCGCGAACTCCCCGCAGGTGGACGTGGGAGATCTGGAAAAAATTGTAGCGCGCCTTGTTCCTAACATGACCTTTCAGCAGGCCTATGAGAAGACCGGGCGTCAGATAAGCATTTCGGTTGCTCCTGCTGAGCCGCATCAGCGCTCCCGCCTACTCAACGCCATCACCTCCCCCAACGTTTATTTGCGATCTGCTGTTATGGCCTCCGCTGCGGTGCCCGGCGTGTTCCCGCCGGTAACGCTGACCGCGGAAAATGCCCATGGCGAGGCGCAGCCCTATCTGCCAACCCGTCGCTGGGTGGATGGAAGTATTGCCGATGATCTTCCGATGAAGCGTCTTTCCCGTCTTTTCGGCGTCAATCACTACATCGTCAGCATGGTCAATCCGGTTGTTACGCCATTCCTGAACCGGGGAGAGGAGCAGAGCCAGATGGCAAAGGCTCTAGGTGGACTCGGTGTGGGTGTTGGACGCGAGGTCTTGAATTTCTACCGCGGCATTGCCCAGCGTAATGGTGATAACTGGCCTCGCTTCAATATGTTTCTCAACGGCTTCCACGCGCTGATGGATCAAAAATACAGCGGAGATATCAATATCGTTCCGAATTTCCGTTGGTACAACCCAACTAAAATTTTATCGCACCTGTCTGAACGAGAACTGCTGTCCTTGGTCGAAGCCGGTGAGCGGGCAACCTACCCGCACATCGAATCGATTCGTACAACGACCGCGATATCGCGAAGCATGGAAGACATACTGCGGCGCTTCGAATATGGAGACTTACAGCCGGAGCCAGAAAAAGTACACCGACCGAGAGCGTCGAGACGCCGACCCACGCCCACAAAGGAAGAGCGCAAGTTGCTCCGTTCAAGCGAACGGAAAAAAGCGGGAAAGGCCTCCGTTAAGCAGAAGGGCTCTGCATCGACGACTTCGGCACGAGCACCGCGACGGAGTGTTGCAAGTGCCGATACGAAGCCTACAACTAAGGCCGGCGCGAAGGCGGCTAACGGTGTCAATGGCGTTCGTCGCAGTGCCGCTTAGCTCTCAAGCCCCTAGAGCTATAGCTAGCCGCCCGATACTTTCCAGTTCAGGTAACTCAAAGCGAATCGGTCAGCGACCTCAGATACGTCGCTTTCCGCTATTTTTTAAGGTAACGAGTTCTGGTTGTTACGCGTGGGTTTACGCATCCTGAAAAGGATTGTAGTGAACCCTTGATACGAACCTCACTAGGTTATCTATCGATACCTGTCTCTCGCTAAGGGTTTTTCTTTATTTGTCTATGTAGCCAACACCCATAGCGGCTAGGACTTCGACCATTTCGCCCCGCGAGTGCGCCTCCTGGCTGGATGCGGTGCCGATCAAGGCACGCTTACGAACGCCCTGCAAGATGGCCGCGAGTCGGAAGAAACAGAAAACCACGTAAAAACTCCAGTTCTCGATACTGCTTCTACCGGTAAGTTCGCAATAGCGTTGCACATACTCTTCATCGGAGGGGATGCCAAGTTCCGATCGATCAACACCCGCAAGACCGCGAATGCCCTCTTCGGCAGGAAGTTGCCATGCCATCACCTGGTAGGCGAGGTCGGCAAGAGGATGGCCTAGTGTCGAAAGCTCCCAATCCAAGATGCCGATTATCTTGGGCTCGGTAGCATGAAACATTAGGTTATCCAGACGAAAGTCGCCATGAACCAAAGATACCTGTCCGTCATCCGCCGGCATATTGGCTGGCAGCCACTCTATGAGCGTTTCCATTGCAGGGCTCACCTCGGTCTCTGAGGCTCGATACTGCTTTGTCCAGCGCGATACCTGTCGCTCGAAGTAACTGCCGGGTTTTCCGAAATCTTCGAGACCTACTGCCTTCGGGTCCACCCGGTGCAGCGCAGCAAGCACTCGATTCATTTCTTCGTAGATGGCTTCTCGCTCTGCGTTTGCATCGACTTCTGGTAGGCGCGGATCCCAGAGCACGCGACCGTCAAGATACTCCATGATGTAGAACATTGAACCGATAACGTCATCGTCTTCACAGAGCAGGTAGGTCTTTGCGACCGGCACGTCCGTGTCTGCTAGCGCTTTCAGCACTCTATATTCCCGGTCAACGGCGTGAGCGGAAGCGAGCAATTCGCCCGGCGGCTTTCGTCGAAGTACCCATTTTTGTTCGCCATTGCGGATGATAAAGGTAGGGTTCGATTGCCCGCCGGCAAACTTTTCCGCGCTCAAGGACCCACTGAACCCCGGCAACTTACCGGGCAGGTAGCGTTCGAGAGACTCCGTGTCGATTGTTTGTGTGCTCATAGACTCTGTTGCTTCCCCCATTGAGGCGGCGAGTGTGCAGGAGCAATTGGTGCAGTGCAAATCCTGTGGGTGGGAAATTCTGTTTGTACGTAAGTTAAACGCTGGCTATGCTTCGCTTTCAGTTTTCCGGTGCTTAGTTTGCACTCTTTTCCGACACCACTAATAACCACGATCATTAAGGTAGTAAGGAGCAAAAATGTACGCAGAACTGAAGCGCGTCTGGGAAGAGATGACCTCACCGGGACAAATGTTCTCGGTGCATCGG
The DNA here is from genome assembly GCA_039024595.1 of Pseudomonadota bacterium. Taxonomy (GTDB): domain Bacteria; phylum Pseudomonadota; class Gammaproteobacteria; order Pseudomonadales; family Halieaceae; genus Congregibacter. Next base: position 7,680 of record JBCCQO010000099.1, read on the forward strand.
CAGGAAGTCTTCGGAAATAGCATTCTCTGTTACGAGAACGCACCGGCGTCACTGCGAGATCTCTGGATGCTTTCCGCAGGGCATGGAGACTCGGACTACCTCGTGTATCAAGATCAAAGACTGACCTACGCGCAATCACACAAGCAAACAGCGGCGCTGGCGAGCGAGTTGGCCGCCATGGGAGTTGGACCCGGTGATCGCGTTGCTATCGCCATGCGCAACTACCCGGAGTGGATGCTGGCTTATTGGGCGACAGTGAGCATGGGCGCCGTGGTGGTGGGAATGAATGCTTGGTGGGTGCCAGGAGAAATGGAGTACGCGCTAGAAGACTCCTCTCCCAAGGTACTGATTGCGGACCGAGAGCGGCTTGAACGTTTCCGGGAAATTGAGGAAAAGTTTGATGCTTTGACGGTCATCGCGGTTCGCTGCGACGAACAGCAGCGGGGCGACGCAGCAGACTGGGCAAGTTTAGTTGCCGGGGACGGAGCAATGCCTGATGCGGCTATAGATACGGACGATGATGCGTGTATCTTTTATACCTCCGGCACGACGGGTCGACCCAAAGGCGCGCAGCTCACCCATCGAGGTTGTGTTTCCAATGTGATGAACGTCGCTTTCATTAACGCGGCGCAGGCGAGTGCGTTAGCACAAGCGGCGGGGGGAGAGGCACCAGAACCTGGGAGCGAGGCCCCAGTCCGGGCCCTCATTGCGACACCACTTTTCCATGTTACCGCGAACAACTGTGTGGCACAGGTAGCGACGCTTGTCGGTGGTCGCCTAGTGCTTATGTATAAGTGGGACGCCGGCGAGGCGCTTAAGCTGATTGAGCAAGAACAGGTTTCTGCCTTCAGTGCGGTGCCAATGATGACTCGCGAGGTGCTCACGCACCCAAACTTCTCGTCTCATGACACATCTTCCCTCAAGACCATGGGTGGAGGGGGCGCAGCAATGCAGCCCGATTTAGTTGGCAAGGTGCCCGAGCAGCTACCGAATACTCGCCCCAATACGGGCTATGGGATGACCGAAACCTGCGGCATCATCGCGGCCCTTGCCTTGGAGTTCTATCTCGATCGGCCGACCAGTGTCGGTCCGGTAATGCCGACGCTAGAAGCCCGCTGTGTAAGCGAGTCGGGTGAGGTGCTCGGTGCCAATGAAATCGGCGAGCTCACGGTAAAGGGTGCACCTGTTATACGCGGTTACTTAAACCGCCCGGAGGCGACGGCGGAGACGATTAAAGACGGATGGTTGCATACCGGTGATGTCGGCTACATCGACGAAGACGGTTTTGTCTATTTGGTTGATCGTGCGAAAGACATGGTGCTGCGCGGTGGTGAAAACGTGTACTGTGCCGAAGTCGAGAACGCGGTTTTTGAGCACGATGCAGTTGCCGAATGCGCTGCTTTTTCCGTGCCTGATGAGCGTCTCGGTGAGGAGGTCGGCATTGCAATATACCTCAAGCCGGGAAATACCTTGACTGCTGACGAATTACGGACCCATTGCAAGAGTTTGTTGGCACCGTACAAAGTTCCGCGCTATGTCTGGCTCGTTGCGGAGCCGCTGCCGCGCAATGCAAATGGGAAGTTTGTTAAACGTCAGTTGCAAGATGATCTGGCAATGGAAGATGCAGCCTAGGCGCCTACCTAGGGAGGCGATCACCCCCGGCGCTGTGATCAGCGGTGTTCATGCTTTTCTACTCGGCGACCTGCATATGAACGCCCGCAAAGTCTTGGTCTAAACTCGCGCTGATCGAAATCCTGTCTGGGCTGAGTGCCTTCTCCGTTACTAGAAATCGTTTGGCACTAATGGCGCGAGCGGAAGCGAGATCTTGCAGTACGGCGTCATCGAGCGTGATAGTCGCGAGTGCTTTGTCCCACAGACGGTTTTTCAGTGGTTCTAAGGGAGCTTCCGCATTCATATCGACTGTTTCCGGTGTCTCGCTAGTCGCTGTCACAGCGAGCGATAGCTCGGTGGCAGCTGCCCTAGCAGGAGACGGCTGAACCGACTCGTTTGTGTTTGTCCCCGTAAGCTTATCCGTGGCGTTTAACTTTGTGAGCAGATACGCCTGCACTGACTGATCTCTTTGCTCGATGGAGCTTTCGCTAAACCCCGCCGAAGCAAGCTCCGCTTTTAAGCTCGCTTCTTTCAAGCTTCGTGTATCACTCAACGGGTCATAGGAACCACTGACACGGATACTGAGGCCGGGTCTTTGTTC
>JBCCQO010000100.1:0-9780 GCA_039024595.1 Pseudomonadota bacterium
CCAGTACCAACAAAAATTTCAGGGGAGTATGCGGACCGCCAGCTTGTGTATACGCTCACCGATGAACTCCGCGCGGTGTATACCCCGCATAAACAAGTCTTCCTTTCCCGGTGATCGGTAGGTCACTTCGAAATCGAACTCTACCCAATCCTCGCCGCTGCGCAGCGCGCCCGTGGGTAGTAGTACTCGCTCATCAAACGTCCTGTCGATGCTGTCTAAGCTGTTCTTCATGTATTCGAGAACCGCTGCTCGCCCCTTTGCCTCGCCCATCGAGTCGCTGTAGTGCGCGTCATCGGTAAAGAACTCTTCTAAACGCTCCCAGTTATCATCGGCGTAGGTCTCTTCAAAACGAACGGCGTAGATTAGAAGTCTCGCGGTGTCGGCCATAGGTCATACCCTTTTGCTTGCGCTGTTTAGACTCTTATACAGACTGCTGTCGTTTATCACTAGACTGTTCTCCGCCATCGATCGGCGAACTTCTTCTTTGCGGTGCAGTCGAAGTTCCCGTCTAATAGGGCCAGTTCAAAAATGAAAAAATATTAAGGAATAAGAAACCAATGGGGAAGAACGCCAAAATTGTGTCATGGGTGCTAGCGATTTACGTCGCTTTCGTCTTCGTTCAATCACTATTCTTTAAGTTTAGCGGCTCTGAAGAAACGGTCATTATCTTTGGAACGATTGCTGATTGGATGAGTAGTGTGGGCTTGAGCGCAATTGCGCAACCCTTCCGTGACCATGGCGGCAATGCCGTGGGTACCAGCGAGCTGATCGCAAGTGCGCTGATTCTGATACCGCGAACACGTCTGTACGGTGCACTCATAGCCATCTGCGTGATCAGTGGGGCGATATTCTTTCATCTCTTTACTCCTCTGGGCGTTGTGCGAACGATCAACGCTGCGGGTGATACGGATGGAGGTGTCTTGTTCTTTATGGCCTGCGGCGTGTGGTTGGCAAGCGCGGGCCTCATCTACCTGCATAAAATGCGAGCGGAGTCGGCTGTCGAATGAGACCGTCGGCTTCCCTTGCACGAAGAAGCGTTGTCGCTGCTGGATTAGTCAAGTCAGCCGCTGGTGGGTTGTTGGCCGAGCTATTTACTGGGTTATCAACCGTGTCAGCTGCCCTAGTCATGCTTAGCCTGGGGACCTTAGCCCAGGCAGAGATCGACACCCGAGCGCTAGCGCAAAGCCTTGAATGGAAGCTACGCCGCGACGACGACGGTATTCGTGTATTTACTGCGGACGTTCCGGACTCAAAGCATGCAGCGGTCCGCAGTACGATGGAGGTAAAAACCCCGCTTCGCGAACTCGTTGCATTGGTCCTGGACACCAGCGCCTGCTCAACATGGGCGGCACTGTGCAAGGAGTCTTCGATACCAAAGCGCCGCAGCGACACAGAGTTTCATGTCTATACCTATAACGACTTACCCTGGCCTGTGAAGGATCGCGATGCGGTTACCCGCGTGCTTTGGACCGTTGACCCAGAAACCGGTGTTGCCCACATGGTCGCCGAACTCACTGAAGGGGTAGTTGAAGCCAACGCAAAAGCACTAAGACTGTCAACGGGAGTAACGAGCTGGACTTTCACACCGAAGGAAAATGGCACACTGGTCGAGAACTTTGCTCACATCGATCCGGGCGGAAGCATGCCTGCATGGGTGACCAACATGCTGCTGGTCGATTCACCCTATGACACCTTGGTCGCGATGCGTGACACGGTTGCCAGCGGTGCCTACGCCGATGCGGAGGTTAGCTTCTTACCGAACGCGACCGAGACGGCTGCGGCAAACGAAGCTGCCGAGTTAGAGCCCTGATCAAAGGCATCGCCGCGCCAGCCTAGGCGCCGTCAGCTAGCCGATTGGGGGAAACAGTGGATTATCGTCAGTCGTCAGATTTACTGTTAAGAAGTTACCCCCATTGATCTCCTTAACGCGGCCGGTCTTGCCAATAGCACTCGAAGCCTTTGCGAGTTCATGGACCGTTGCGCCCTCCTCAAAGCCCGTTTGAGCAAAAATTCTTCCGCCTTCGTTACGGAGTGATAACAAGCCACGCTCCCCGCCACTGCGTCCGTGAATGACGGTAAAGCTCTCCACTTCTGCAAGGGTTTCTGCTCCCACGGTGATACCCTTTGGGCCTGTCACCTCGTCTATTCGCCGCTGTAGTGTCGAGGAATCGACGGGAGACCAGGCGTCGGGACATTGAGTCGAGTAAACGCCGGCCGCGTGTTTACTCAGAAAGCCGCCGTTAGCGAGCACCAGTCCGAATTCGCCGGGCCGAGTCCGCAGCGTATCGACCATCGTTGCAATCGCATGCATGGAATAGTTATTACCGGGGCCTCCAAAGAAGGGCAGACCACCGGTAACCGTCAGCGGTATAGACCGCCAATTCACTCCAAGTACTTCCGCCGCTAAAAAAACGACACAAGGAAAACAGCTGTAAATATCGAAAAAGGCCATCGAATTCGCTGCTCGTCCGGAGCTCTCCAGAGCCTGATCCAAGCTCAAAGCGAGAGACTGGGAACGGGACAGATCTGGCCTTTCGGTGATCGGCCGATCTTTCAGTGCGCTATGCCCGTGTAAGTAAACCCACTTCGTTTCCGGCACTCGCAACTCGCGGGCTAGAGCAACGGTCGTAAGGATCAACGCAGCCCCTTGATTGACCGATTCCTGAGCCACGTGCCACTTGAGGTAGGGTGACGCGATTGGAAAATTCTCTTTCGACTCCGTCTTTAGAAACTCAGCCGTCAATGCCTTCGGAAATTGCGCGTGCGGATTGGCTTCCGCTATCGCCGCGAATTGAGACAGCTGCTCAGCCATCATGTCGAGATGTTCTTGTGAGCTGCTTCCACAGCGAGATCGATAGGCCTGTTCAAACAATGGGTAGGTTTGGGCGGGCCAACCTAGCCCATTTTTGATTTCGTAGTCAGTGAGCAGCATCGGCCCTAAACCACGGTCTTCAAACGGAGCGTCTATGCTTGCGGACCAGTCCAACTGCAGGTTCGCGCGGCGAGCGGTTTTTGCTGCAGCGGTGGCCTCAGAGCCACATAGGAGTACCGCTTTGTGCTCCCCGCGCTGCAAGTGAGCAGAAAATTCGTTGACCAGCGCTTGCGGTTGATCGCCGCCAGATATCGAATAAATGGCGGTGCTGGGTGAAACACCAAGACGCGCTGCCACCGTTCCGGGGGGATTGGCGCAACGACCCGTTGCCGGTTCGTTCCCAGGAATCGAGTCCGCAAAGGTCCGAACGACGGCGACTGCGTCGATCAGTGCACGAAGCGACGCGGAGCTTGTTGTATCTTCGAGCGCTCTCTCCGCGGCGCTAACACAAAGCGTGATCGGATCTGGAACCGCTTCGGATGTAGCTCCATCCCAGTGCACGGTGTGCTGACCAACACCAATCAGAATTGGGAGATCGTCTTGTTTACTCATTCGTTATCGTGTCCAAAAAAGTCGTAAGCAACGGGTTAGCGCGTCGGTAATGCAATTGGTTAAGACCACTTCGCACCGGCGGGAGCCATCGGCTCGCCGAGCTTGAAAGAAGGACGCGACCGGTGTCTGAAACGGGCTGCACTATAGCGCCAGATTTCTCCCTTGAGTACCAAGCACTTAAGATCGATTTAGCTTAAGCTTCGGCCAGTATCTTTGCAGGAAGATAGAATGCGACGACTGACACCCTATCGCTTTGCACTACTTTCAAGGCGCCCTTACGAATTCCTTCTCAAGCTCCTGCTGGCGAGCTGCCTGGCCAGTTCAAGCCAAGCGAAAGAGCTTAGCGAGAGCACGCTGGAAGCCTACTTCGATTCGGCCTACTTAAACCAACGGCAGAACCATCAGATCGTGGGGGCTGTAGTGTCCGTCGTTAAAGACGGCAACACGATCTTTAAAAAGGGCTATGGCTACGCGGATCTTGAGAATCGTATTCAAGCAGATCCGGATAAACACTTGTTTCGAATCGCCTCGATCACAAAGCCATTCACCTGGACGGCGGTGATGCAGCTGGAGGAACGCGGCCGACTAGATCTGGAAGCCGATATAGAAGAATACCTGGATTTTACGTTCACCGATGCAGAGCCCATTCGCTTGCGGGACCTGATGACGCACACTCCGGGCTTTGAGGAGAGAGGCATAGGGTCATCAGTCCGCTCGCCCGAAGAGGTGATGCCCTTAGCCGATTGGTTGCCGCGTTTTCAACCAGCGCAGGTACGAGCGCCGGGTACCTATATGTCTTACTCCAACTATGGCTCTGCGGTTGCCGGTTACATTGTCGAACAAGTAGCGGGTATGCCCTGGAGTGATTACGTTCAGCAAGAGATTCTTGATCCGCTACAAATGAGCAATACGAACGTCTATCAGCCAATGTCCGAGGCCCACCGCGAGGCTCATGCTAAAGGATACGTGTACCGCGCCGGTCAGTTCGAGGCAACAGATTATCTCTACCTGACCGACACGCCGGCGGGGGTGATGAGTGCCACTGCCGCGGACATGGCGAACTTCATGATCGCTCACTTAAACGGCGGGGAGTTTGAAAGCAAGCGCATATTAGAAGCGGCTACGACGCAAAGAATGCATTCAGAGCTGTACCGTTCCCATCCGCGCGCTAACCCGATCCTCCACGGCTTTTACCGAAGTGACCGGAATGGTGTGAAAATTTTCGGCCATGGGGGCGATGTGAATCAGTTTCATAGCAATATGAGCTTGTTGCCGGAACACAATCTAGGCGTTTTTGTAAGCTTCAACGCGGACCCAGGCTCAGCGGCACGATCCAGCATGATTCGCGCCTTTATTGATCACTTCTTCCCCGCAGAGATGCCAGGCGTTATCGAGCCGAATGCGAGTGTCGAACTCAAACCCTACCTTGGCAGTTGGGCATCTACCCGTCGCAACTACTCAAACTATGAGAAGCTGGCCCTGCTTATGCAGACGAGCCCGGTAAAGGAAACCGGGGACGGCGGATTGATGTTCGGTTCGGGAAGAGGCGCCAGCCGCTGGTATGCGGTAGAACCGGACATCTTTCGATCAAAGTACGGTCCCAGCGAACTGCACTTTCATCGTAATCCGGCGGGGGAAGTTACTCATCTGACCTTCTCTGGAGGGTTCGGATCCTTCGAAAAACTTGCCTGGTGGCAAGATGGCAAGATCCATGGGGCGCTGTTCGGCCTTATTGCTCTCGGCGCGGCGCTGTACCTTGTGCGCTTCGCTCAGCAACTCCTCTTTCTGCGCCGAAGTGGCTTTTCCCTATTCGACCAGATTCTAGTGATTGCGTTTTGTGCGGGCAGCCTTTTCGCGCTGTATCGTCTTTATAGCGGTTTAACCGGCGATATAAATGATCTTATCTATGGGCTACCTGCGACGGTAGAACAAGCATTCGTCGTTGCACTTGTGCTCGTACCACTCGCTGCCTTGTTGCTACTGCGGTCGGTCGGGCATTGGCGGCAAGGCGTCGCGACGCTCACCGCGCGCGTTGCCTTCAGCGTTTTAACGATAGGCGCTTTGCTGTTCGTGCTGTTGCTTTGGTACTGGAACCTCCTAAGCTACTTTTTCGCTTAGACGGCAGTAGAGCGACCGACGTGACCAAAAGTACCCTAGAACAGTGGCGAATGTTTCGCGCTGTAGTGGAACATGGAGGTTTCGCTCAGGCCGCAGAAGCCACCCACAAGAGTCAGTCGAGCATCAATCATGCGGTACATAAGCTTCAAGATCAGCTGAATCTGAAGCTTCTAGAGGTCGTTGGTCGTAAAGCGCAGCTCACTGATGCGGGAGCTTTGATGTTGCGGCGAGCCGATCAGCTACTTGAACAAGCCGTGAACCTCGAAACGATTGCCGCAGGTCTTTCCCAAGGTAATGAGGCGGAACTGCGCGTTGCGGTGGACGAGATTTATCCCGAGCTGTGTTTAAGCGCTGCGCTGTCTCAGCTATCCAGTGACTTTCCGCACACACGAGTAGAACTCCAGGAAACGGTTTTATCCGGAGGTCCGGAGCTACTTGAACGGGGTGAAGTCGATCTCTTGATCGCCGGTTCTGTACCCAACGGATTCTTGGCCGAACCGCTAATGGACGTAGAGTTTATCTGCGTCGCTCATCCAACACACTCGCTTCACGCGTTAGACAGATCACTCAACCTGCAAGACTTATCAGCGCACCGGCAAGTGGTGGTGCGAGATTCCAGCCGTGGCGAGCGCCTTGACTCAGGTTGGCTTGGCGCTGAGCAGCGATGGACCGTAAGTCACATCAGCACATCTATCGCAATGATCAGTAATGGAATGGGTTTCGCCTGGCTTCCAGAAACTCGCATTACCCCTCGACTACACAGTGGAGAGCTAAAAGAACTTCCATTGGTCCAGGGATCGCGGCGACGAACAAGCTTGTATCTTGCCTATCAAGATCCCGATCAAGCGGGCCCCGCCACTCAGAGACTCGCCGAACTGTTTAGACAACAGATTGGATAAGCGCATGGGTTCGACTCTCGCTTGGCGCGTCACCTGAATCGTTCCTGCCTGCTGGTTCTAGTTTAGTTACTTTCTGCTCCCTGCGTTAAACGCTGAGTGCTCTACTCCACCGCTGACCGCTGCATCTGTTCATTTTTAGTTCGATAAATTAGAAATATATATCCGTAAATAAGCGATATTTATTCTATTTTATAGGAAATAGACTTCATCTCATTCGCTTCAAAGTGATTAGCGCTTCATAAACCGCATCCTTTGGAGCAAGTCCAAGAACACACCGGCAGAAGCACAGGGAGATGAAAATGGGACTTTTGGTTGACGGACAATGGAAAGATCGTTGGTATAACACCAAGCAATCGGGCGGTCGCTTTGTGAGAGAAGACGCCCAGTTCAGACACAGCATTGGCGAAGGCGACGGTCGGTTTCCCGCCGAATCTGGACGCTACCACCTGTATATATCACTAGCTTGCCCCTGGGCACACCGCACTCTGATCGTACGCGCACTCAAGGACCTCGAGAATCACATTTCTGTTTCCGTTGTCAGCCCAATCATGCTGGAGAACGGGTGGAGCTTTGCGGAGCACGAAGGCAGCACCGGGGATTCTCTCTATGGATCGGCGTTCATGCACGAGATCTATACGAGAGACAAAAAGGATTACACCGGCCGAGTTACCGTACCGGTGCTTTGGGATAAAAAAACCGAACGCATCGTTAGCAATGAATCATCGGAAATCATCCGTATGCTCAATAGCGCGTTCGACGGTCTTACGGGAAATACACTCGACCTTTATCCCCAGCCTATGCAGGCCGCAATCGACCGCTGGAATGAGCGTATCTATCCGGCGATCAACAATGGCGTATACCGCGCGGGATTTGCAACAACGCAAGAAGCCTACGAGGAGGCCTATCGGGCCTTGTTTAGCGAACTCGAAGCAATCGATCAGCATCTTGCTACCCATCGCTACCTAACGGGTAAGGACCTTAGCGAGGCGGACATCCGCTTGTTTACCACGCTCATCCGCTTTGATGCGGTCTATCACGGCCACTTTAAGTGCAATAAGCAACGCATCGAAGACTACGAACACATCTCGGCATATGTGCGCGACATCTACCAGCAGTCGGGTATCGCAGCTACGGTCGACTTTCAGCACATCAAAACCCACTACTACGCGTCCCACCGCACCATCAACCCGACGGGAATTGTTCCGGCAGGACCGGAGATCGATTTCAGCTCCGATCATGGACGCAAACACCTTAGCGAACTCGCGCAAGCGGCAGCTTAGTCTCCCAACCAGGGTCGGTAATGACGGTGTCGACGGACAGGGATCGCTCGAGCAAGGGCGGCCTCGTCAGACCGAAGCGGATACCTCTTGGCGCCGCAGCGGCTTTCGGTGCTCAAGGGACAATCTTCAATATCATCTAAAAGTAAGGACAAATTATGAACACAGCAGCTATCAACACTCATCAAGATTCTCAAAGGGGTGAGAACAAAAGGACACGCTTTACCGCACCGGCATTGGCAGACTTGGCCGGTCGTGCTGGCCTGGCCGCAATCTTCTTACTCGCGGGTTTGAACAAATTCAGCGGTTATGCAGGCACGCAAGCTTATATGGAGTCGGCAGGACTATCCGGAAGCTTACTGCCGGCGGTCATCGCTCTCGAGATCATTGGCGCAGTACTCCTGGTCGTCGGCTACAAAACTCGCTACGCCGCGCTTTCCCTCGCCGGATTTAGCCTGGCTTCCGCAGTGTTCTTTCATGCCAACCTAGCCGATCAGATGCAGTTCATCATGTTTTTCAAGAACGTCGGCTTAGCCGGTGGATTCCTCGTGCTTGCAGCTCACGGAGCCGGTGCGCTCAGCTTGGACGCACGCCGCTCAGCCGTCTAGGCACGACACACAACTGCTCTTTCCGGTATCGAATGCTCTGGGGAGGCGAGCATCATGCTTCGCCCACCCCGCAAAAGCTTATCCATCGGACCATTAGAGAGGCGGAGAAACGACCTTCTGTTGCAAGCCAATTCGAGCATTTATCCTCGACTTGGCTTGCCTTTCACAAACGCTGGCTGACGCCTTCTGCTGTGTTAGCATCTTTTACTTCAGCATTTAGTGAAATCCGCAAAAATGCCGGAGACCTTTTTTTCGGGCCAGACGATACTGCTTGCCAACAGCCTGTTGGTCAGCTTGCTGCTGTTCGGGCTCTGGCTGAGTGATCGCGAACAACGCCACAATCTTTACTGGGGTGGCAGCTTATTCGCTATGTTCGTGGTCATCGCCACACTTCCCACGGCGCCACCGGACTCCCTAAGCCTTGGCATAATCCTATGCGTGATCGCAAGTGCAGCCGCCTGCACTCTTATGCTGCAGGGCACGGCGACCTTTGCAAATCGTCCCATCTCGGCAAAGTGGCTGCTTGGGCTTGGTCTAACGCTCATCGGCTTGTTCTTTGTTTTTGCGCTCAACTCGTTCCAGGGCGGCATCATTCTCGCTGCCGGTGTTGCGGGGGGCTTTTGGTTCACAGCCTGGGTATTGCTCGCCTACGGTCTCGTAGAGCGAATTGCTGCGGCGCTGTTTTTCCTTCGGGGCATAATGGTGGTTCTATCGACGTTTACCGCCGACCTCAGTTTCACCGAACGATTTTTGAATCTCAGCTTCATCGCCGCCAATCAAGTCGTCGCAATGGCATCGGCCTTAGCTTTGCTTATGGTCGCCTTTCTGGCCAATCAGCGAGAGTTAGAACGCAGCCGCCAGTTGCTAAGACAGGGCAACGTCATGGCTCAGCGTCTCGGACAACTCACCGATACGGCAAGCGTAGTACGCGAGAGCATTCGCATACTGCTGGAAGAGGAACCTCGGTCGACGGTATGGATTTATCGCCTGGATGAGAATGCGCAGAAGCTTTGGATGCTCGACTCCGGCGGACGACTCGCTCATCTCTCCAAACAAAATACGGAGATTCCGTTACCGGGCTCCGTAAGTGGAGACGCGGCGAGAACCCGCCGGGTTCAACTGATCGAAGAACTGGCGAGCGATGAACGAGTCAACAAAACGGCCCGAAAGCTTGCCCGCGCGCATACGGAAGAACTTGCCGGTACAAACATCATTATCCCGCTCATGAGCGGAGATCGCGTATATGGCACCTGCAGCTATCATTTGGGACTGGAACGCAGCTTAAACCAGGCGGACTTTGAAGCTTTCGAAGCGATTGGACAGATCATTGGACTCGCGCTGGCGAGTGTGGACAGCCTTGAAGAAATGACTTTCCGGGCCAATCACGACTCGCTCACCCAGTTGCCTAATCGAGCGGCGCTGCACGAGACTTTCCGTGAACACACTGAAAAGAA
>JBCCQO010000101.1:0-9604 GCA_039024595.1 Pseudomonadota bacterium
CAGCCTACGGGGTCACTGATCGTGGCTGCTTGACCGACTACTTCACCTACAATTTCTATTACAACTACGGCTACGAGTTCACTCCATCTACCACCGGGCTAATCGCCGACTATAACGAGACGATTGGCGAGTATGAAGGCTATTCGGCCTATGTAGAGGTGGGGTATGACGTTTCCGAGAAGCTCGACGTTACAGCGGGCATACGCTACTCATACGACGAGCGCTTCTACTCGAATGAACGACTACCGGATGCCGGTAGCTCCTTCTTTGCCGGCGGCGCGTCAGGTCAGGCATCGACACCCGAGGGGGCGATCAGCGATGACGGAGATTGGGACGCATTCACCTACAGATTGGCGGCGAACTACAAGCCAAACGATGACACACTTCTATTCGGCTCTGTTTCGACGGGGTATAAACCGGGGGGCTTTGATGTTTACGGCTTTACCTTTTTAGCCAATGGAGCATCCTCCGGCACCGCCGATGTAGTTTTGCCGGGAGAAGCCGTTCCCAGTCGCTTTGAAGAAGAAACGGTTACGTCGTACGAAGTCGGGTACAAGGGCCGTTTGTTTGATGGTCGAGCCCAGGTCTCTTGGACTGCTTTCTTCTATCAATACGAAGATCTCCAAACGTTCACCAGCATTGATAATCCCGCCGGTCCCGGTCAGATCACCGTCGCAGGTAATGCGGGGGAAGTTGATGGCTGGGGTAGCGAGTTAGAGGTCTACGCAGCGTTAACCGAAACGGTGAACCTGCGAGTGGGTGTATCTTGGATCGACAGCGATGGCAGCGATGTGCAGGATCAGTGTGGCGAGGCCGAAAATGTCGGCGGCGATATCAATAGCTGCGAAGGAGAAGCCATACCGCTGACCCCTGAGTACACCGCGTTCGCGGTCTTAAATGCCACATTCCCTATGGGTAGCGGCGAACTCTTTGGCAACATCGCTTGGTCCTGGGAAGATGACGCACGCGGCGATTGGATCCCGTCGAGCCTCAACTCGGGAAGTCGCGTGAACTTCTATAACAACACGGATATTGTCCTCGGGTACCAAACGGAGAACTGGACAGTCAGCGGTTATGTCGAAAATGTGTTCGATGGCACCTGGGACGACGGCACCTTCGACGAGAGTCTCTCCGGAGACAATCCCTTCATACAGTTTAGGTTCGGTCCAGCACGACCACGCACAGCGGGACTGCGTGCAAGCTATTACTTCTAGCCCTTGTTTTCTGCCCCTTAGCTTCAACGAGCTAAGAGCGGCAAACGAAAGCTAAAGTGGGTGCTGTAAAACATCGCGCAAGTTGGGGATAAGTCCCCTCTTGCGTAGTGATGTAGCAAAGTACTGCCAGTCTTTGCTCAGGCTGCGCAATGAGCTTCATACACCTTACCCCTTGTAGTACAACCACTTCCGCCTGTACGTCCTAAGAGTACCTTCCAAAAAAAAGGCGGGCTTTTTGTAAGTTTCGCTCCCTTTATTTCCTCTCCTCAGAACATTTCAGTCAACGAAGAAGCGAGAGACAACGATGCCCAACCATGGGAACGTTCATCGGGTTCGCTTTCAAGGGTCATCAGCCGGAGACCGGTTATTGCGGCAGGAAATGCTGAAAATCCTCGCGTCATTGGCGCGGTAAGCGTTTACACTGCTTCGATTATTAAAGTCTCAGGTTGTGTTCATGAACGCACGCGAACAAATCCAGGCGTTGTATGGCCGGATGTGTGAATCAATCATCGGCCAAGAACGGGTCGTACAGCGAATCCTGATCGGTTTGCTCGCAAATGGAAATCTGCTCGTCGAAGGTTTGCCGGGATTAGCGAAGACCCGCGCAATAAAGGCCCTAGCGAACAACATACAAGCCGACTTTAGTCGCATTCAATTTACTCCTGATCTACTACCCTCGGACGTTACGGGAACAGAGATTTTTCATCAGGGGCGAACTTCGAGTGAGTTTCGTTTCGAAGCGGGGCCGATCTTCGCAAATATCGTGCTGGGCGATGAGATCAATCGAGCTCCAGCGAAGGTTCAAGCCGCGATGCTGGAGGCAATGGAAGAGCGTCAGGTGACGATTGCGGGTAAGTCCCATCAAATGCCGGAACTGTTTATGGTGATGGCCACGCAAAATCCTGTGGAGCAGGAAGGTACCTACCCGCTGCCAGAAGCCCAATTAGACCGCTTTCTGATGCACGTGAAGATCTCCTATCCCTCCGTGGAGGACGAGGTAAAAATCGTCGAACTGGTGCGTAAAGAAGAACAGAGCCCATTGAATAAGCGAGCTTCCGCTGACCAGGGTGAGCTCACTACGCAGCAATCGATATTTCAAGCGCGAGACGAAATTTCGCAGGTTCACGTCTCCGACGCGCTCGTACGCTACATTGCGGATCTGATTTATGCCACCCGAACCCCGGAAGCCTACGACGCACAACTGGCCCGATGGATCGAAGTAGGCGCGAGTCCGCGAGCCTCCCTCGCCCTCGACAAGTGCAGTCGCGCTCATGCTTGGCTGCACCAGCGCGACTTTGTCGATCCAGTAGACGTCCAAGCGGTTGCTCACGATGTGCTCAGGCACCGTTTGGTGCTGTCCTATGAAGCACAAGCCGAAGACGTAGCGTCTGACGCACTTATTGACAGCCTCGTGGAAAAAGTCGCCCTACCCTAATGGACGAAGCCGTTGACACCCGGGTTAAGGTCACCCTCAATCACCTAAAAGGGCTTAAGGGGGCAGCACAGCGCTTGAGCTTTCTACCTAAACAGAAAGCGCTAAGCGTACTCAACGGACGTCACCAATCGCGTCTCCGCGGTCGCGGACTAAACTTTGAAGAGATGCGTGCCTACCGCCGTGGAGATGACATAAGGTCAATCGATTGGAGGGCCACCGCCCGAACGGGCAATGCGCATGTGCGCGTCTTCAGCGAAGAACGAGACCGCCCAGCGCTACTGGTAGTGGACCAGTGTATGCCTATGTTCTTCGGCTCGGTGCATAACATGAAGTCTGTAACCGCAGCCGAAGCGGCGAGTATCGCGGCTCATCGAATCCTAGCCGCCGGGGATCGGGTGGGCGGTATTGTGTTCAATGAGGAGAGCCAGGCGGAATTTGTACCGAAACGAAGCGAGAACACAATCCACGCGTTGCTCAATAAAATTACCGCCTATAACAATGAACTCCACGCGGCAAAACCTTCCAATGAGCCGCCGGATCGCTTCAACCGCGTGCTTAAGAGTGTCTCAAAGCTTGCCCACCATGACCATTTGGTGATCGTTTTTAGTGACTTTGCTGGAGCTGACGAATCCACGCGGCGTTACCTCGGCGCGATCGCGCAACACAACGATCTTGTGCTGGCGCTTGTGTTCGATCCAGTCGCTAAAGTTGTCAAACCAGGTCCTAGGACGATCCTTAGCGATGGAGAGCGCCAAGCCGAAATCAACTTCTCCGACCGACGAGTAACCGACTCTTTAACTGAGCTCACCCGGGGAAGACTAAATCGCATCCTCGACTGGCAGTCGCAAATAAACCTCTCTGTTTTGCCCTTATCCGCAGCGAAAGACACCGCACTGCAAATACAAGAGCTGCTTGGCGATCGCGGCGGGAGTCATCAGGCTCACTAATGGAGGGTGATTCGCCGGACATTTACGAGGGTCTATCTTTACCTCAGCTGTTGGACTTGATGCATGAGATCGTTCTGCCAGCACCACCGAGCCTCTCGCCGCAAACACCAGGCTGGTGGATTTTGCTTAGCGCGGCTGTACTCATCTCTTTATGCGCAATTGAAAAGGCCTTTCGATACCGTCGAAAAAATAGCTACCGAAAGCGGGCCCTAGCCGAGTTGAATGAGCTGGAACTCGCTATACACGATGACTCCTATGCAGCCGGCCCCGTGTTGGCCGCTCTTCTCAAGCGCACAGCGCTAGCAGCCTGGCCAAGGGAGACGGTTGCGGCTCTTCATGGTGAGGACTGGGCTGTCTTTTTATCGCGAAGTGCGAAGGAAGACCCACTCGTTGCGCGAACGGCAAGGCAGATTGTGAAAGCCGCTTACGACCCCTCGATCGATGTAAGACCGCTCCTCGAGGGTGCGAGACGATGGATCCGGCTGCACCGTGTTTGAGTTCACTTATCCGCTAGCGTTTCTCGCACTCCCGCTACCAGCACTCGCCTGGTTCATCCTTCCGCCCCATAAACAACGCAAAGACGCGCTTAGGGTTCCGTTCTTCAGTAAGCTGGTCGACGCCGCTGGTGCACAAGCAGGAGACGGCGCAGTGGTCAGTCGTCCCGACCTCCGAGACCTGGTACTACTCATCGGCGCTTGGTGTGTTCTCGTTGCCGCTCTCGCCAAGCCCCAATGGCTTAGTGAGCCCATCGAGCGAACGGAAGCCGCGCGCGACATTATGCTGGCGATCGATCTTTCTGGGTCGATGGATACGCGAGATTTTACCGGTTTGGAAGTGCGCAAACTGAGTCGGTTGAAAGCGGTACAGCGGGTTGTCGCAAAATTTGTTGATGCCCGTGAGAGCGATCGCATTGGCCTGATTGTGTTTGGTGATAGAGCCTACTTGCAGCTGCCATTCACAAGAGACACCAGCACCGCCGCCTCGCTGGTTGAGCTAATGGACGTGGGTATGGCCGGCCCAAGGACTGCCCTTGGTGATGCAATCGGTTTAGCGATGCATGCGTTTGAGTCGAGTGAAGTCCAGTCGCGCATCCTAATTCTGCTCACCGACGGAAACGATACGGCGAGCGTAATGACGCCTCTTAATGCGGCGGGCATCGCGGCTACCACTGGAATTGAAATACACACAATTGGTATCGGGGATACGCGGGCCACGGGCGAAGAACGCGTTGATTTCGACACGCTGCAGCAGATTGCGACTCGCACCGGTGGTCTCTTTCACACCGCCGCCGATGAGTTGGGACTCGCTGCTGTGTACCAACAAATAGATGAAAGCACCGCGGTTGAAGCCAGGGTCCTATCCTGGAGACCTAAAGAATCGCTGGTGGCGTGGCCCGCGGTTTTGACCGCCCTTGTGCTCTCTCTTGTTCTTTCAAAATCTTGGTTTCGAAATCCATCCCAAAGGCATAACAGCTAGTGGATTTCCAGGCATTGCACTTCTTACGGCCGCTCTGGCTTGTGCCACTGCCGGTGCTCGCCCTACTTTGGTGGCGTGCGCGCCACGCTTTTGGGCGGAGTGGCAAAGGCGAGCCCATACTCGCAAGCCATCTGCAGCTCGCTCTGACCTTGGAAAGCAGCCGTCGGACTGCGTTTACCTCGATCGACACGCAAGCACTCACAATCACGTTCTTGCTATTGGCCGCAGCAGGGCCGAGCTCCGTTAAGGAGGCAAGCCCCTGGTTTAGTGAAGACGCTCCCCTAGTGGCCGCAATAGAAGTGTCCGATTCGATGAGAGCAAACGACCTCTCTCCGACGCGTCTCGCCCGCGCTCGCTTCAAGCTCTTGGACTTACTCGAGCTACGAACCGGTGCACGTACGGCGGTTCTGGCCTATGCGGGCTCTGCTCATGTGGTGTTGCCCCCAAGCGCCGATCTGAATGCCATCAAACCACTACTAGAAAGCCTCGATCCGAACATCATGCCCGAACCAGGCGCTCGCGCCCGCGCGGTCTTGCAACCCGCTAAGGATCTTCTGGGAGAGTACGCGACTCGGGGAACCATCTTGTTCTTAAGCGATGGGTTCGATGCGCTAGACATAGAGCCGCTTAAGGCGTTCTCACAGGAAAGCGACAATCCGGCACTGGCCGCGTTTATTATCGGCTCTGCCGAGGGAGGCTTGGCGCTCATGCCCGATGGCTCGCCCGCTCGTACCGCCAGGGGAAGCCGAATCGACACCCGTGTAGACATGGCCGTTTTGCAGCGTCTTGAACGGGAAGCAGGTTTACCCGTTACCCGTATCACAACCGATGACAGCGATCTCAAGGAGCTGATCCGCGTTATCGAGTCTAATTTGGCAAAAGCTGAAGACCCAGAGGCGCGCTGGCGTGATGACGGCTGGTGGCTACTGTGGCCTGCGGGGCTTCTGCTCTTGCTTAACTTTCGACGCGGCTGGACCGGTAGGCCGTAATGGGTAGCCGGAAACTGCAAAAGCTACTAACGCTTCCTCTGCTTGTTCAAGCAGCTTTGGTCGCTGTATTGACGCTTTTTGCGCTGTATCTGGCAAAAGGCCAGAAGGGCACTTATATCAGCTTGTTTCTGACGCCGGACCAGCGTGGATTCCAGCAGTACCAGCTAGGAGACTACGAAGCAGCGGCCGCCAGCTTTGAAGACGTGAGTTGGAGAGGCACGGCGCAGTACAAAGCGGGCGCGTACTTGGAGGCCGCTGAAGCCTATGCAAGATCGCCACGGGCCGAGGATTTTTTTAACAGAGGCAACGCGTATTTAAAATCGTTCGAGTATCGCAAGGCCATTCAAAGTTACGAGCTGGCCGTCGAGGAAGCACCTGAATGGCCACAGGCTTCCGAAAATCTGGCATTGGCTCGCTATACGCTCGCTTACCTGGAACGCGTCCGGGAGCAAAGCGATACCGGCGAGGAAGGCGGAATTGGAGCGGACGAGGTTGTCTACGACAATGAGAGCGAGCGTGGTGCCGACACGCAAATCACGCGGGAGAGCGCCGTGGAAGCCCTGTCGGCTGAGAAATGGATGCGCTCAGTGGATACGGATACGGCGGACTTTCTTCGCAGTCGCTTTTATCTTGAAGAGAGTCAGTCGGGGAATAACGACTAGTGCGGCCCTGTCTTTTCAAGGCAAACGGTTACGGTGGTGCGACGATGTCATCAAGAGAGCACTGTGCCACCTCAAATCTGCTCACCTCGCTCATCAGCTCAAACTTCTTCGTCACTATCCGCTCAAGTACCGTACCCTACGCTACGATCGCATCCGTAACGATCTTAGTCGCGTTCAACTCGCTCTCTATCGCAACGCAAGCCCAGGAAACTCCCTTTGTTGAAGTCAGCGTCGAACCAAGGGAAGTGTTGGTTGGAACACCAGTCACCGTCCAACTGGCCATCTACGTGCCGACCTGGTTTCCCTCTCCGCCGGTGTTTCCAAGTCTTGAGTTACCGAATACGATCACGCGTCGGCCGGCAAACAGTTCTCGACCAAGTAGCCGAACCATCGGGCGAAAAACCTGGTCTGGCATCAGTCGAAGTTACGAAATCTATCCTTTAATCCCCGGAAACTTCCGTCTCGAAAACGAGAACATTAAGGTCAAATATGCCGATCCGGGTAATCCGAATCTCGAACTCCTTGTTCAAACAGAACCCGTGAGCTTTGATGCAATCGTGCCCGAGCCCGCAAGCGCTCTAACGCCCTACCTCGCTGGCACCCGTGTCCGTGTTGATCGCGTTATCGAAAATGCTTCCATTGATGGTGTTAAGGCACTTACCGTTGGAGACACGCTAACGGTCAGCTATCGTGCTGAGATCGACGGGTTGCCGGCGCTCTTCCTGCCGGAGTTGACAGAGGAAGTAAGCGTACCTGGACTGTCTCAGTATCCTGGTCTTGCACAGTTGGGAGAAGAAGGCTCTCTTGCCACGCGAGTCGAAACCATAACCTATATTTTTAATGCAGGCGGTGCCTACGAGCTTCCTGGTTTGACCCTACGTTGGTGGAACACAGACAAGCTAGCAATAGAAGAGACATCCTTGGCCCCGCTACCGATTAGCGTTACTGGCCCATCGCTGAGCGACGAAACTCTAAGCGGTGAATCCCAAACTCGGCAGCACTGGCTCTTTTTCGGCCTCATAGCCGCGCTCGTGCTCGCCCTGTGGCTGCTGCTGAAGACGACGAGCGTTCTAAAGCAGCGCTTCCATCGCTATCGTCAGTCGGAAGCCTGGGCCTGGCGCGCGCTGAATCGCACCTTGCGTCAAGACGAACTACATACCTGCTACTCCGCCATCCTCGCCTGGTTAGATCGTGTTTCTGCAACTGACCTGGCCGGAAAAAAAGGCGCGGGAACTTTTACGGGGAAGAGCCCAGGCTTAACGACTCCCCGGGAGTTAGAGAAACTCCGAAGATGTCTGTATGCGGGTACGGTCTCTAGCGAACACCCCGATAGATCTGTGCTTCGCAAGGAGCTGGCCCTCATCCGACAGCAGTGGCTGCGCGAAAACGGCAAGAATCCATTAAACTCCTTGCCGACGCTTAACCCGGATGTCATAGCAGAGTAAACGCCAGATCATGCCCATTCGCACGATGAAACTACTTGCTCTTTGTTTGGCAGCATTCCTTGGCTGCGCGACGCCACTGCTGACGCCAGGGGCTACCGCTCAAAACAGCACCTCTGCCCCGACCGGGGGCGCCTTAGACTTAGACGAGTTAGCACAGCGATTTACCGGAGACCTCGATGCGCTTGAGGAGAGACGGGTTATCCGACTACTCACAGTCTATGGCCCTGGGCGATTTCATTTAGACGACGGACAGGGCAAAGGCTTTATCGCAGAACTCGCCCAACGCTTTGAGGAACACGTCAACAAAGAACTTAGCAAAGGCCACATCAAGGTGTACGTGATCGTCGTCCCGGTCGCCCGGGATGAGCTGTTGCCGGCGTTGCTTGAAGGGCGCGGAGATATCGTCGCAGCGGGCTGGACGATCACGCCGGAACGGATGAAGAGCGTCGATTTCAGTATTCCCATGAGCAAGCCGCTTAACGAAATTCTGGTCACTGGGCCGGCGGCAGATACGCTAACGGGTGTTAACGACCTCTCTGGAAAAACCGTTTATCTGCGCGAAAGCAGCAGCTACCGGGAGAGCGTCGAGCGCCTAAACGCAAGCTTCAAAGAGAAAGGGCAACCTCTCGTCAAGATTAGGAGCATGCCTGGAGCTCTTGAAGATGATGACCTTATTGAAATGGTAAATAGCGGATTGCTTCCCTGGGCAATCGTGGACAGCTACAAACCGCAAATGTGGGAAGGTGTGTTTAACCAGTTGGAAACACGATCGGATATCGTATTTCGTAGCGGGGGACGTACCGCGTGGGCTATGCGAAAAAACAGCCCACTCCTCCAGGCCTCTGTAAACCGGTTTATCAAGGAAAATCGTGCCGGGACGCTGATCGGTAATATCCTGATTAAACGCTATGTAAAAAACTTCGACTGGGCAGAAAACTCTTTAGCCGAGGATGACTACCGACGCTTTAACGACCTGCAACACTTATTCGAGCGCTACGGTGAACGTTACGGGGTGGATTCTTTGTTCGCTGCTGCTCAAGGCTTCCAAGAGTCACGCTTAGACCAAAGCGTACGCAGCGCTGCGGGAGCTGTTGGCGTCATGCAGTTGCTTCCTGCAACCGCCGCCGATAAACACGTTGCCATCGACAACATCGACGAAGTGGAACCAAACATCCACGCGGGCATTAAATACATGGACTTTCTTCGTGACCGCTACTACTCGGACCCCGCTATTAGCGACGTAAATCGCTTTTTGCTGTCACTTGCGGCCTACAATGCTGGGCCTGGCCGTATGATCGGAATGCGCCGGAGAGCCGAAGCGGCCGGTTACGATCCCAACATTTGGTTCGACAACGTCGAGCTGATCGCCGCCAAGGAAATTGGTCGAGAGACGGTACAATACGTGTCGAACATCTACCGTTACTACCTCACCTATC
>JBCCQO010000102.1:0-9585 GCA_039024595.1 Pseudomonadota bacterium
GGTCTTGATGGAGCGGATTTTGCGGAACTTTTATTAGAGGAACAAGGCGTGTCTGTTATCCCCGGTGCTGCCTTTGGGCGGTCAGCGAAAAACTTCGTTCGCATTGGCCTGGCCCAGGACAAAGCAACTTTGAAACGCGCTTGTCGCCGGATTAAGGACTTTTGCCAGGACCGACCCAGAGGGGCAATACCCTTTGGCGCTACTGGGATTCGGTAAGCACAATGCGGATATTTCGTTCTTCGTCGTTCAGGCGTGAGGTAACGGTAACCGCGTCGCCGGGCTTGTGTTTTTCCATAATGGTGAAGTAGTCGTCGTGGTTGCGGACTTTTTCTTCGTCGATGGCCACGATTACATCACCCAGTCTAATATCACCGCGCGGGCCCCGCGATGCGCCACGCAAACCGGCCTTCGCGGCGGGTAACCCAGGGAACACCCTCACCACTGGCAAACCTTTGATTCCATACCGCCTGCGCCAGCGGTCACTCGCCAGCTCTACCCCCATGATGGGGCGAAGAATGCGCCCGTAGCTGATGAGTTGGGGAACGACTTCTCGCACCGTGTTTACCGGGATTGCAAACCCAATGCCGGCACTTGCGCCGCTAGGGCTGTAAATGGCGGTGTTTACACCGACAAGCTGGCCAAGGGAATTAAGTAGCGGGCCGCCGGAATTGCCGGGATTGATTGCCGCGTCCGTCTGAATAACCCCTCGGATGCGCCGCCCGCTGGGGGCCTTTATTTCTCGCCCGAGGGCCGACACGACGCCGGTTGTCAGCGTCGTATCCAGTCCAAAGGGATTGCCAATCGCCAGCACCTTGCGTCCAACCGATAACTCGGTGGAATCGCCGAGGGGAAGGGTAACCAGTTCATCCGGCGGATCGAGCAGGCGCAGGACCGCTAGATCTTTTTCCGGCGCACTGCCGATGAGCTCGGCAGTAAACTCCTTGCCGTCCTGAAGGCTTACCTGCATACGGTTTGCGTCGGCGATAACGTGATAGTTGGTCACCACCAGGCCACTCTCGTGCCAAACGAAGCCCGTGCCAGAGCCTCTTGGGATCTCGAGCACATCGAAGCTGAAGGGGTTACGACGACGGAGGGTGGTGGTAGTAACGTACACCACAGCGGGACTTGCCTTGCTGAAGATTTCCGTGCTGTTTGCTTCGTCTTCCGTTGCAAAGCTTAAATAATCTTTAGTCGGTTCTGCCGCCACGTTGTCGACGAAAGTGGACAAAAGGGAGGCCAGTATTAGCGCCCCAGCCGCCGGCCAGGATACCTTGCGACGACTACGATTCCAGTATGAGAGGGTCACAGCAAAGACCCGATAGAGAAGATCACGATAAGGGTCACGGTAAGGATCATAAGAACGATCACAAAAACGATCACAAGAGCATAGTCGATCGACGTCATTGACGATCGACCGTAGGTTTAATCGTTCAGCCCGCCGCGGCATCAGCTAGCGCCGAAAGAAAACGTTGAATTCGGGCCGCGTTTGCGCCGAGGTCACTCTGTCCAACCCGTGATACGGAACGGAGATCGACCAAACTGCCTTCCTCGCTCGTTCTAACACGTATCACAACATCGTCCTTGAATTGCATTATCGAGGTGGTTTCGACTGCCTCGATATACCCCGCGTTTGGATCTTCACGGGTTATTTCCCAGCCAAGCTCGCGCGCGGTTGTGAGCGCAAGATTATAGGTGCTGGCGTAGGCCTGCGGGCTAGTAAACGGAGCGAGATCCGGGTAAGCCTGCGTTTGTATTTCGATAACATCGGGTTTGATTTCTAGCGAATTGCTGCCTTTTCCACGGAGGGCTTGCGCCGCTTCAAACACCGGCGGGTCGTCCACATCGGTGGTAATGTCGTGAATCGCTGGAACACTGCCTCCCTGAAGCGCCAAGACCATGGTGACCGAACCAGGTATGGCGGGTAGCGCTCTTTTCAGGATCGCCCCACGAGATTCGGAAAAACGTGGGAGCAGGAAGAGCACGGCAAATAGAGCCAATAGGACCAGGCTCACGAGTGAAGCTATCGCATACAGCATCAGGCCTTGTTTCCATTCGCCCACGCGAACGATCAGAACCGCCAAAGGGATCAGAAGCAAAAAGAACCAAGCCAGGTAGCCGGTCCATCGGATCACGTTGCTGGGTTTCTCATTCATTATTTTTTCCAGTCGAAGACTTAATGGTTCGCCCGTAGGGCAGCGATACGTTGTTCCAGTGGCGGATGGGATGCGAACAGCGCCCTAAAGTTGCTCCTGCCGCTGAGACCACGTTCGCTGATTCCAAACGCGGTTAACTCACCGGGAAGGTCTTCTGCACGGTCCTGCTTACCCATAAGGCGCTCCAGAGCTCCAATCATATCTTGGCGGCTGGCCAAGCTGGCACCTGCCGCATCGGCTCGAAACTCTCGCCAGCGCGAAAACTTGAACACGATCATACTCGCCAGCATCCCCAGAACGATATCTGCTACGAATGAGACAACGTAGTAGCCAATGCCGTGTCCGCGTTCTGTTTTGAATACTACCCGATCAACAGTGTGTCCAATGACTCGTGCGAAGAACATGACGAAGGTGTTGACTACGCCTTGGAGGAGGGTCAGCGTCACCATATCGCCATTGGCGATGTGGCCGATTTCATGGCCTATGACCGCGCGCACTTCATTGGCCGGGAATTGGCGCATCATCCCTGCGCTAACCGCTACCAAAGCGTCGTTTCGATTCCACCCCGTTGCGAAGGCATTCGGCGATTCCGACGGGAAAATCGCGATTTCCGGTGTTTTGATGCCCGCTCTTTCGGCGAGCTCAGTGACCGTAGCGACCAGCCAGCGCTCGTCATTATTGCGGGGAGCTTCAATGACGTAGGCACCGGTACCGCGCTTAGCCATCCACTTTGACAAGAACAGAGAAATCATGGCTCCGCCCATGCCAAACAAACCGCAAAAGACAAGCAGGGCAGGAAGGTTTAAATCCACGCCGTTTGCTGCGAGCACGCTCTCAAAACCCAAAAGAGAGAAAACGACTCCGACCAAAACCATTACGGCAAGGTTTGTTGCCAGAAATAAAATAATTCGCATCATTTCAGAGCGCCTCCTCCAAGCTGGTTGGCTGCTTCCTAGCTAAACGATGTGGGGTGTCTATTGCGCTGTTTCAAGCGCTGTCTTCGGTGGCGAGCAGCGCTTCGCGCGCCTGTGCTTCCTCCGCCAAGGTCGGAGTCTCATATTCGCTTACAGTCAGGACTGGCTCTCCTTGCTCGCTAAGCGTCAAAGCTTCGACCTTCCCTCTGAGCTCAATATCCTTCGCACTGAGCTCCACCAGCAGGTTCAGTGCTTCGTCCTGATGTTTTAGCTTCAGGATGCGCTTAGGTTCACGACCGTCAACCCATTGCTCCGATCGAGTCCAAAACTGGTCTAGGTGATTGCAAATCACAAAAATCGTGTCGCTCATGCGGTCCTTCTGGATGCTCCTTACCTTAATCGAAAGAATGATGCGCGCGCTAAGATAACGCGGCGAAACCGCTGTGATTTTAACAGTGCGAACCCTCGCGGCGACAGATCGCTACCCCAATAAAAGGTCCTTCGCCTGATTAATCTTGGCTGCCAGATAATCAGAGCCGCCGCGGTCCGGATGCAGTTTTTGCATCAACTTTCGATGGGCTTCGATTATCGCTTCATCGTCGGCGTCTTCACCCAGTCCCAGTACACTAAGCGCTTCCTGGCGAGACATCTCACCGGTGCTTTGGGGGGCTTCTTCCGCTCGCTCAGTGTCGTCCGCCCCGAAACGCTGTTCAAGATAACCCGCCAAAAGCTGCGCCGACTCACTGTCGTTTTCATCGCAATATTCCACCAGTTCTCGTAGCTGCTCATCCGTTAGATCGTCTAGGCGCCATCCTTCGTAGGGCCCGGCGAGTACTTCCCCAGCCAGTTCGCCGGTTTCATGATCCAAAATCATGCGTAGCAAGCTGGTTTGGAGCGTGGACTGTTGCGCCTGCGCGTTTGCACCTCCTTTCAATGAACCTAGAAAAGGCAACAATCTCAACATCAGCGGTAGCGACTGACGGAGGGCGACGAGCAGACCGGTCACAGCGGCGCCGACCCAATGCATCTTTCCCGCGAGCGTCATCATGATCGCCAACACCACCAGCGCGCCCAGAAGTATCTTGAAGTACTCGCCGCGACGACGATGGGGCGGCATGCGGGAGACTCGTTGCACCAAGATAAACAAGATCAGCGCAATCGCGAGTAGGAGGATGATGCGTGGCATTTACTTTCGCTCTAGCTGTTGGAGGAGGAGCTGCGCCGCAGCGGTACTCTTGTTTTCTAGCGCCGCGCGCCCGCCCGCCGCGTAGCGCGCGACAGCGCCGAGCAACTCTCGAAGCCTTCTGGCGCTGCTGTGATCGAAATGAGCGAACGCCCCACCGCTCAGGGTGGCCATGGAAGTAAAAACCTCCGTTGTTCTGGCATCCGCTCCCTCTTGGAACATAAATAAAGGAAGTTGAAGTATGCGCGCCTTCCCGGCCAATTCACGCAACTCACTCTCACTTTCTTCCATGGCATCGCCGATAAATACCAACGCTCGCGCTTGCTGCTTACCCTGATTACGCAGTGCTTGCTTTAGCAGCTTAGCTATTTGAGTACGCCCTGCTGCACAGAAAACCTGGCTCATTGAGCCTGCTAGCTCAGTAGGATCTGACTGCCAGTGAGAGAAATGAACCTCACCAAGGCCCCGGTAGTACGCGAGTTGGACCGAGAGCGAGGCGACATCTGCGCCGGCTTTGAACATGTCTGCCTGCAGCGAGCACGCCAGATCCCAAGTAGGTTGTCGACTAGCAGTCGCATCAATCGCAAAAATCAAACGAGAGCGACCTGCATGAAAACGTTGTAGATTCTTGGCTCGCGCCAGAAATTCACTCACGTCTCCCGATTTCGCAACATGACTGGGCACAGATTCTCCCTGGCCCTTCTTGACCGGAACTTCTTTGCCCGGAAGCTTCGTACCGGAGGCTAAGCTTGGCTTGGCTGGTGTCTTTTTCACGAAGTCGAACTTGCCTAGGTGGTTAATGCCAAGCAAAGCTTGGCGAATAAGTGTGGTTAATGCCAAGCAAAGCTTGGCCAATAAGGCAGCGCCTATGGCCCCAAGTTAAAACGGTCCCAAAATGGTATACCCTTGGGTCAGCGCCTCCAATAGATCCTTTGCTTGGTGGATCAAAGCTAATGTGGGAATTTGAGGTGCCTTCGAGTATGAGTTTAGTGAAGTCTGCGAACTTCGTTTCCACGTACTACTGTACCGGTACCACTGTATCGATTATGGCTCACCTGTCTGAAGGAGTTCCCGTGGACCTATTTCAGCTACGACGAAAGCATGCTCTTCCCTCGGCCGAGGAGGCCCTTGTGGGTAGATCGACGCCCCTGGCCGTTGCCGATCACAACGTTGTGCTAGGCAAGCCCATAAAAGGTCCTTTTTCCGAGCCGTTGGAATGTGCGGTCTTTGCTATGGGCTGTTTTTGGGGTGTCGAGCGCAAGTTTTGGCAGCAAGCCGGCGTCCATACCACGGCCGTTGGGTATGCTGGGGGCCACACGCCTAACCCAACCTATGAAGAAGTATGCTCGGGCAAAACCGGTCACACGGAAGTCGTCTTGGTCGTTTTTGATCCTTCTAAAGCCACCTACATTTCGCTTCTCCAAACCTTCTGGGAAGGGCATGATCCTACCCAGGGTATGCGTCAGGGCAACGATCTGGGCACCCAGTACCGTTCCGCGATTTACTGCTATGGCGAGCAACAATTGACTGCCGCAAAGGACTCAAAGGAGCTATTTGAAGCAGAACTTCAGACGGCGGGTTACGGAGAGATTACGACGGAAATTCGCCTAGCCCCCGAGTTCTATTATGCTGAGGACTATCATCAGCAGTATCTGCACAAAAATCCCGGTGGTTACTGCGGCCTTGGCGGTACGGGGGTAAGCTGTCCGATCGGTCTGGAACTCACTTAGGTCAGACTCTTTTAGCTTACGTGTAAACCTATGTGTAAGTTTAGCTGCCGCCACTTTTCTTTCGAGCTTGCGACACGAGATAAAGGCCAAGGGCACACTGAAGAGCGGTTTCTACTCGTAATGTACGAGCACCCAAGCTCGCCTTAACTGCACCTGCGCGGTACAGCAACTCCTTTTCGAAGGGAATGAAGCCGCGTTCCGGTCCAATCAGCAGTGCGGCTGGTAGCTTCGGATCACTAGCGAAAGCTGTCTCCGCTGCGCCATCTGCCAAAATTGCGGTTCGACCCGCCAACAGCGCTGGTAAGCGATCCTCGGCGAAGGGTCGAAATCTTCGTTCCATCGAGATCGAAGGCAGCAGTGTGTCACCCGTTTGTTCAAGGCCTCCTATGCAAATCTCACGCAAAGAGTCTTCTTGCAGGACTGGGCTTTGCCAATAGCTTTTTTCCACGTGGTAACAATTCGTGAGCACGATCCGTTTGACCCCAGCCTCGGTCATTGCGCGTAACGAGCGACGAAGCATTTTGGGTCTGGGAAGGGCAAGCACTACAAGTAGATCGAGAGCAGGCGGAGGCGCTGCTGCTAGTTGCACAACCAGTGTGACTGAAGAGTGGCCGCAGGATTCGATACGCCCAATACCGGTGTTACCGCCAAGTTCCCCCACCCGAACCGTGTCCCCGGCTGATTTCTTTAGGACCGATTGAATATGGGTAAAGCGATGGTCCTTGAGTTCTAAACGGCCATCCAACTGCAGTTCGCTAGCGTCAAAAAGGACCAGGTTCACGGGGAAGGCAACCCCATCAAACGTTTACGCTTAGTCATCGTGCAGCTTTCGAGGTGAATAAGGACCAGGATTTCCAAAGTGAGGATAGCATCCCCCGGATGTTTTGAAGCAGTATGTGTTATGTGGAAAACCAAATCGAGGATCCATTGGTGGAATCGGTAATAACAGAGCACGACGGTCCGGTCTTTATTGTCACAATCAATCGACCGGAAAAACGAAACGCGGTTGACGGCCTTACCGCCGCAGCGCTCGCAGACGCCTTTAGACACTTTGACCAGGACGCCAGCTCTAGAGTCGCAGTACTCACCGGTGCTGGCGGCCACTTCTGCGCCGGGGCAGATCTAAAAGCAGCGGCAACGGGAGAAGGCAGCAATCGCCTAAACGCAAGTGGTGATGGCCCGATGGGACCAAGCCGCATGGCTCTTAGCAAACCCGTGATCGCCGCGGTAGAAGGGCATGCGGTTGCTGGAGGACTGGAGCTTGCGGCCTGGTGTGATTTACGCGTCGCGGATCCGGAGGCTGTGTTCGGTGTATTCTGTCGACGCTGGGGAGTACCGCTGGTAGACGGAGGCACGATTCGCCTGCCGCGGCTTATTGGCCAGTCCCATGCGATGGATATGATCCTCACCGGCCGCCCTGTCGGTGCCGAGGAGGCTGAGCGCATCGGTCTTGTGAATCGGGTGAGCGCTAGTAACGGAGCCTTAGCGGAAGCGATCGAACTTGCGAAAGAAATCGCGGCTTTCCCCCAGCAGTGCATGCGCGCGGATCGCGCTAGCGCAATCGCGCAGTGGGGACTACCCGAAACCCAGGCGCTTCAGGCTGAGTTTGCGGGTGGCGAAGCGGTAGTCATGAGCGGCGAAACGCAGATTGGAGCAAAACGATTCGCCGATGGCTTAGGTCGACACGGGGACTTCGAAGAGATTTAGTGGGGCGAGCGAGGGAGCAGTCGCTGGGTGCTGCTAGGCATCCATGCGCACGGTCGGCGAATCGCTTCCGACGCGCATTTCGCCTCGCAAAAGACGAACAAGCGACAAGCACTCGTCTCGACTGAGGAATTCACCGATCGAGACCCGTTCTCGCGTGCCTTCTTTGCTCCCCGGTTGAACCCCGTGGAGCACCACGCCTGGGCTACCCTCTGGATGTTTTTCTGGCGTTATCGCAAGCGCTGCGTTGGCGCGCTCAAACCGCCAACGGCGTTTTGGCGCGTAGTAACCCTTGTCGATGCTGACAGCGCTAGGATCCAGCGTGATCACATGGCGGTATTCGAGTTTCCAGTTCACGTAGTACAGAGCCGCTGACAACGCCGCGATCTCCGCGCCGGCAAAGGGGAGAATGGGCCAGGCCCCCAGGGCGGCAAATCCGATACCAGCACCGAGTGAAGGTATCGATAACGCCAAAAGAACCAGCTTATTGTTACGCCAGTTCGAAGAATGATTGGGCTTTGCGATGATCACGATTGTATCGCCATCGCGATTACTGTTTACCAAGGGCAAGCACTTCGTGCCAAAACGCCAGAGTATAGGGTAGTGGCGACCGCGACAGCCAGTGAAGGTAAGCGGCTCTTTTACGTATCAATCACTAAGCCCTGTTCCACCGGTAAACGCGTTCGACTTTATAGGCCTTGTGGACTTTGTCTGCGCACGATTTGGAAACTTAAGAAACGCATTGGTAGCGCTTTGCGGTCCTGGCGTTGCCGATCAACGCGTGCCAGTCGGTGCCTAGGGTCGGGGACAGAACGTCGACAAACGCTTATGATTCGCCCATGAGTGAGTTTCTAACCCATGAGGACGTGGCGACCTTTGATGGTGTCATCCTAGACTGTCGTTTTGATTTGGCAGACGCTGAGTCCGGTCGCCGCCAGTTCGAAGCCAAACACATTCCCGGTGCCTATCATATCGACTTGGAGCGACATCTAAGTGCGAGCACTCAACGTCCAGTCCAGGATCCTACCGCCGTTTTGAGCGGTATCTACGCGGGACGCCATCCCTTACCGACGCCAAGTCAGTTTCTCAACACGCTTGCGTCCTTTGGCATCGGGCCATCGACAAACGTGCTGCTATACGACGACTCTCGTTTTGCCTTCGCTGCTCGTTGCTGGTGGATGATGACCTCTATCGGCTATCAGCGCCCTAAGTTGCTTGATGGTGGTTTCAAAGCCTGGTGTAAGGCTGGCTTTCCCTGTGAGCAGGGAGCCAGTACGCCAACGCCGCTTCCGGTGGCCGCGGAAGGTTTGCCGGAGCTGCAAAGCTGGTCCGGCTGCTGCGATCGCGTAGAGATGCTTGAACGCGTTGCCTCAGGATCGCTGCTGGTGGATTCCCGCGATCCACAACGATACCGCGGTGAGTTCGAACCGATTGATCCAGTAGCGGGTCACATACCGGGCGCCCTCAACCAACCTTGGCAAGCGTTCACCAACGACAAGGGCTATCGACGCTCCACGAGTGAGCTAGTCGATCAATGGGAGTCTTTAGCTGACCAAGATGAGGCCGTCGTGTACTGCGGATCCGGCGTCACTGCCTGCGTTAACGTGCTGTCGCGCGAGCTCGCGGGCAAGCCACGACCGATTCTGTACGCGGGCAGCTGGAGCGACTGGTGTAGCCATCTGGACTCCGATGAACAGTCTTGATCTGACAATGAGACGGTTTCTGTACGATCGCGTCGCCGAATGCTGGAGAATTAAAAGGGCGCCCGTGAGTGACCCACCAGCAGTTGGCCCGTGTATGGGTGGGTGAATGCCAGACGCGTGGCGTGCAGCATCAGGCGAGGAGCCAAACCCAACACCTGATCAGGTGCGTAGAGATCGCAGCCTAAGATTGGGTGGCCA
>JBCCQO010000103.1:0-9583 GCA_039024595.1 Pseudomonadota bacterium
GGATCGTCGCCTTGGTGGGCCTTTACCCCACCAACTAGCTAATCCAACGCAGGCTCATCCAATAGCACGAGGCCCGCAGGTCCCCCGCTTTCCCCCATAGGGCGTCTGCGGTATTAGCTCGAGTTTCCCCGAGTTGTCCCCCACTACTGGGTAGATTCCTACGCGTTACTCACCCGTCCGCCGCTCTACTCACCCCGAAGGGCTTTCGCGCTCGACTTGCATGTATAAGGCCTGCCGCCAGCGTTCAATCTGAGCCATGATCAAACTCTTCAGTTCAATCTTTATCCTCTGCCTAAATAGCAAGAGGGAGCGTTTTCCCTAAAACCAGGGCCAACACCCAAATCCCGGCTCAGACACGTATTCGAAATCAATGTTCTCATCCGTTCAAAGCAAAAGCCCCAAACGAACTCAATAGAATCAATGAGTCACTTGTTGTGTCTGAATAGTTACTACAACACTATCCCAACAAGTGCCCACACTTCTGTCTTCATCTAACTGTTAAACAACTCCCCATAACGTTAAGTTCGGGGATAACCACCAACCAGGCCGGTCGGCGGAGGCGCGCATTATACGCATGCGCTTCCATCACACAAGCACTTTCTAAATGTAAATATGGCTTAGTTTTTGGCTGATCCAGCGGAGGGTGTTTTTCCGGGTCTGCGGATCATTTCGAGAGGGCCGGACACGGCATAGATAAGCGACGCTAGTAGCAGAATCTTGGGCGGGTCAACCGTAACCAAACCGAACCCAAGCACAATTAAAAAGATCACCACGAAAGGTACACGGCCTTGCAGATCAAAGCCTTTGAAACTGTGATACGGCACATTCGCCACCATTAGTATCGCGACCAGAGACGTCAGTAGAGCGACGCCAGCGGCAAGCTCCGAGGGTAGAGAATCACCTACCCAGCCCTGATCCTGACAAACCCAAACGGTACAAGCCATGATGCAGGCGGCAGCGGGACTCGCCAGCCCCATAAAGTAATTCGGGTCGACGACGCCGACCTGCGTATTGAATCGAGCCAATCTTAGCGCAGCACAAGCTACGAAAATGAATGCAGCACTCCAACCCACTTTTCCAAGATCTCCCAGTGCCCAACTGAAAGTCACTAAGGCGGGTGCGACCCCAAAAGACACCATATCAGCGAGACTGTCGTACTCTGCGCCAAACTTGCTCGATGTATTGGTCAGTCGCGCTATGCGTCCATCCAGACCATCGAATATGAGCGCGAAGAGGATGGCAATTGGCGCCGTCTCAAAGTCGCCTCGCATCGCTGCCACTACAGCGTAGAACCCACAGAAAAGAGCACCAGTGGTAAACAGGTTGGGAAGCAGATAGACGCCCTGGCGACGGACTGTCTTACCGTCTTCGGAGACTTCTTCTTCGTGATCATCGATGAGCGTGTCAATGCTATTCACCGCATGACCGGCCGCATCACTGAGACTCTCGAAGGTTCGGACGCTTAGCGTCGATTCAGCATCTGCGCTCGCGTCATCTTCATTTCGGCACTGATCTTCTGACCCCGCTAGCTCGTCGCTTGAAGCCGACGGCTTACCATCGCTAAAGCCTGCGTGGGTGGACGCGGAGGCTGTCGAACCTTGATCGCTATCGTCGTTTTTATCGTGGCTCATGATCGGCTCTGTGCTTGCCTAGAAGGCTGCGTGATTCATGCTGGACTATTATTGTAAACAAGGCTACCTCCACAATGCTGTGCGGATTTACCAGCGTTATTCGTTATGCTTGAGAGCAACGTAGTCCGAAAATTTACCAACAATGCTAGCTAGCATCGCGCTTCATCTCATCGGCGACCTGCCATAGCCCTTCGATAACAGGATCGCTAAGCCGACCGCTACGCACACAAACACCAACATCGAGTTTCGGTATCCGCGAGCCCAGATCTAAAACTTGAAGTGATTCCGCGCTCGCAC
Source organism: Pseudomonadota bacterium (assembly GCA_039024595.1). GTDB lineage: Bacteria > Pseudomonadota > Gammaproteobacteria > Pseudomonadales > Halieaceae > Congregibacter. Next base: position 1,929 of record JBCCQO010000103.1, read on the forward strand.
TCGCTTCAACCACCAATTGCGGTACAACACCCACTCCCAGACCGAGAGACACCATTGCCGCGATCGCCTCGTGCCCTGCAACACGAGCGTACACGTTTGGCGGCTCGTCGTACTCTTCCTCAAGCCAAGCGTCAATCAGGCGACGACTCACTCCCCGCTCGGGAAGTATCCAAGGTGCGCCCTCTAGAGCTTGGCTAAACCTCTTCTTTGCGATCGGCTGCCGACCCGACCAAAACTCCGATGACGTCGGCGGTAAGCACAGGTGCAACTTAGAAGTCGTGATCGATTGAAACGATAGCTGGCTAGCAAGGGACGCTGGAAGTGCGACCACCGCCGCGTCGGCTTCTCCCTTCAATACGTGATCGATACCATCCGCTTGGTCACCGGTTTGCAATAGAACACGCACCCCAGGATAAGTGCTTCTATAGGCGGCCAGCAGCGGAGACAGCAATCGATGAGTTGCTGTTACAGAACAGTAAAGGCGAACGTCTCCTTGCAGTTCGATACCGGGCTGCACAACGCGCTTCAAAGCCCTCCAATCTGTGAGGATCTGATCAGCCAATGGTCTAAGGCTCTCAGCCGCTGCCGTTGGGCGCATACCTCGCCGATCTCGATCGAACAGTGCACGACCAAGCTCCTGTTCTAAGCGCGCTATCGATCGACTTACCGCAGAGACGCTCATATGACGCTCCTTAGCAGTCTGGGTGTAGTTCAGAGAGCGATAAACAGAAAGAAAAACCTCCAGCGCCCGATCATCCATTTTGCATAATCCGCAATACTGTTTGTTGAATATAGCGTTTTTCGCAATTCTATTCTTGGCATAAAATCTCACTCTTTTAGATGTGAAGGAAAATCACGATGAGCCAAAACTACTTCAATACGCTCCCGCTGAGACGCCAGCTGGAGCAACTAGGTAAGTGCCGTTTTATGGATTCGGCTGAATTCAGCGGGGGAGTTGACGTCCTTCGAGACAAAAAAATTGTCATCGTAGGCTGCGGCTCTCAAGGACTAAACCAGGGCCTAAATCTTAGGGACAGCGGTCTTGATGTCGCCTACGCCCTCCGCGGTGAGGCCATCGCGGAGCAACGGCAATCATGGAAGAACGCGACAGAAAACGGCTTCACAGCTGGCACCTACGAGGAACTCATCCCCACCGCGGACGTGGTCATGAACTTGACACCAGACAAACAACATACCGCTGTGGTCGGCGCGGTTATGCCGTTGATGAAGCAGGGGGCTTGTCTGGACTACGCGCACGGCTTCAACCTTGTTGAAGAAGGCATGCAGATCCGTGAAGACATCACCGTGGTGATGATGTGTCCAAAGTGTCCTGGCACAGAGGTTCGGGAGGAGTATAAGCGGGGATTCGGTGTCCCCACTCTCATCGCCGTACACACCGAGAACGATCCAAATGGAAACGGCCTAGCTATCGCCAAGGCCCTTGCTTCTGGTACGGGCGGCGACCGGGCCGGCGTACTTGAATCATCGCCGATCGCCGAAGTTAAGTCGGATCTGATGGGTGAACAAACCATTCTCTGCGGCATGCTGCAAACTGGCGCGATTCTCAGCTTCGACAAAATGGTCGAGAAAGGCATCGACCCCGGCTACGCTTCAAAACTGATTCAGTACGGCTGGGAAACGGTAACCGAAGCACTGAAGCACGGCGGTATCACCAATATGATGGACCGACTGAGCAATCCGGCAAAACTGCGTGCCTTTTACCTTGCAGATGAGCTGAAAAAGATCATGGGGCCGCTGTATCAGAAGCACCAAGACGACATCATGAGTGGCGAGTTTTCACGCACAATGATGGAAGACTGGGCTAATGATGATGCAAATCTGCTGTCTTGGCGTGCCGCGACGCAAGATACAGCCTTTGAGAAAACGCCCAGCACAGAGCAAGATATTCCAGAGCAAGAATATTTTGACCACGGCATATTGCTAGTTGCGATGTGTAAGGCAGGAGTTGAGCTTGCCTTTGAGGTGATGGTCTCTGCTGGCATCAAAGAGGAGTCCGCGTATTACGAGTCTCTTCACGAGACGCCGCTGATTGCAAACACGATCGCCCGGAAAAAGCTCTACGAAATGAACGTGGTGATTTCAGATACTGCCGAGTACGGCTGCTACCTGTTTGATCACGCATGCCGCCCGCTGTTGGCAAACTTTATGGCCGATATTGAGACTGACGTCATCGGCGCGGGAATTGGCGGTGATACGACGGTCGACAACCAAGAACTCATCCGGGTAAATGAAGCGATTCGCTCCCATCCGGTGGAAGTCGTTGGCCAAACCTTGCGCGGTTACATGACTGCGATGACGAGTATCGTTTGAAAATACCGAATCGGGTAAATCAGCCCGAGAGCTGAGTAGACTTTATGGAAGATGGCGGCCATCCCTGGCCGCCACTTAGCCTTTCAAGGACGACGACTTTTGGACCACCCCGATGGCCCCAGTCGCTGGCCAATGCGGGCGGTACACCACGGAGCGTCGCTCAAAGGAAAAAAACAAACCTAGAAGCTATACCTGAAATCCACACCATAGCTTCGCAGCGCTGAGGGGTGGATAAAGGAACCGCCGAACTCGGGTGCTGGAATCACCTCCTGCAGATACTGCTCGTCCGTTAAGTTGCGACCCCAGGCAGTGACGGACCAGTTTTCTGCTTCTACACCAATACGCAAGTCAAGAAGACTGAAGTCATCCCGTGCGGACTGGGAGAAGTCCTGATTGAATCCCGGTCCAAAAAACGCATTCCAAATGGTAGGTGTTTGCTCGCCCTGAAGTGTGTGGAACCACATCTCACCGGTGTATTGCCAATCCAAACGACTCACCAGCTCCAAGCCATCGGTCAGTGGGAAAGTTAACTCTGCACCGAGATTACCCGTGGTTTCAGGAGCCTGGGGTACGTCATTGCCCTCTGATAATGGTCGGTTTCGATTCTCCTCGATCTCCGAGTCCATCAATCCAATACCACCATAAAGCGTTAGGTTTTCCGTAGCGACGAAAGTGAAGTCAGCTTCGATACCTTGAATATACAACTCATCGATGGTGGTTACGGTTCGCAGTATGCCGAAGGGGCCGGCAAAGAATTCGAAGAACTGATTATCTTCGACATCGGTTCGGAAGGCGGCCGCATTGAAGCGCAAACGCTGGTCCATCCAGGTTGACTTAAAGCCTAGCTCAAAGGCGGTAGAAACCTCTTTATCATAATCGTCGGTCACGCCTAGCTGCGCATCCACCACTTCTCCGGGGCCACCAAAGCCCGCGTTGAACCAGAAGTTCAGCAGGTCTTCCGTGCCTATCGCATTGAAGCCACCACTACGGAAACCCACGCCATAACTTGCATAGACGGTCATGTCGTCCGTAGGTGTCCAGCTCCAGGTAACTTTCGGCTGAAACTGGCTGAAGGTTCTGGACCGATCAGGAATGCCGTTCGGGTTTGTGCCAAAAGCCGGATTGATCGGTAAAGGTGCCCCGGTCGCCGGATCGAGTAGGTTTACGTTGAGACCGGAGTTCGTCACGTTCGGCACCTGGTTCTCCACATCCCGTTCTTCTCGGTCGTACCGGAGCGCCAAAGAAAGCTCCATATCAGTAGCGATGTCGAATTCCAGCTGACCGTAAGCCGCATAGACAGTGGTATCAAAAACATCCCAGAAGAGGAGATCAGTCGGGTTTGGCCCGGTCGGAGCCACATAGGGCTGCCTGAGAAAACCTTGGCCTTGATCTGCACCGTAGGAAACGAGTGACTCGCGCTCAATATCGGCGAAGTAAACACCCGCAATCCATCTCAAACCTTCCTCTTCTGAAGATACCAGCCTTGCGTCGATACTGAAGTCTTCCTGGTTCCGCTCTTGGTATTGATAACCATCACAGGTAAGCGGATTGTAGGGTCCGTAAACCCCTTGGAAGTCCGCCCCTGGTGGCAAAACCCCAAATGGATTGAAAGGCTCGCCAAAGAGGTCTGGTCGAGTAAAACTGTTTAGTTCCGCTCGTCCCGCTTGGCAAGAAGGCGTTAACTCATAGCCGTAGAATGTCGCTGCAGTTCCATCGGAGAGCAGATACTCTTCCAGGTCGTTGTAGGCAACATTCGCCACCAGGTCGGCAAAGCCGAGTGCCCAATCTGCTTTAACAGCGAAATCTAGAGTCTCCTGCTCGTTCTCTCCGGGTGTATTGAAGATGAAGCGAAAGTCGACCGTGTTTGGATCCTGGTTATAGTTCGGAGCACCAAAGGCATCAACGAAGGCAGGAATAGCGAATGCCGCATTAAAGTTAATAGCGCCACCGGCTACTTCCGAATAGCCGCCGCGAAAATCCAGGGTCAAATCATCGTTCACGATCCACTTGAGACGACCGCGAACACTAGTATCTTCCAGGTAATCAACGACGTTATCCTGATTGGTAAAGATGTTCTCGTAGAAGCCATCCGTTTCTCGCGTGCTAACCGCAATACGCCCGAGTAACTTATCCTTTACGATTGGTCCGCTCAGCATGCCGTTCACGCGATAAGTGCCGACGTTGCCTACCGAGGCTCCGATGCGGCCTTCGAACTCGTTACTTGGTTCCTTGGTGGTCACTAGGATCGCGCCGGCCACGGCGTTTCGACCGTAAAGTGCACCCTGAGGTCCTTTCAATACTTCGATCTGCTGTACATCGAACAGCTCTTCGTTAAAGCTATTCGGGTTGGTACTCAACACTCCATCGACGACGTAGGCGAAGGTTGATTCCGCATCTCGCGTGGACACGATGCCCCTGATACTAAGCTGCGTATCGCCAACATTCGCCGTATCAACTAACGTCACATTGGGTATCAAGCCAACGTAATCTGCGGCTCGTTCGATGCCCGCTCTCTGGATTGCATCTTCGCCGATAGCGGAGATTGCAATCGGCACCTCTTGCAAATTTTCACTACGTTTTCGAGCGATTACTACCACTTCTTCGATCGAAAGCCCTTCGTTTTGAGCCATTACAGGGAAGGTCAGTGGACCAGTCATGGCCGCGGCGAGCGCAACTACTAATGTCTTTTTAAGGTGCATGATCGAAGATCTCCTTCGCATTTTAGGATTCGATGTGAGCCCGACTTACCTGGGCTCAACTTTTTTATTTAAGTGTTTCCAATAGCCTTGAGCTCTGCCCAGCGTGCATTGACTCAATGTGTTTCAAACGACGCCATAGCGTGGTTTGACTGATTCCTAGTTCCCGGCAAACAGCAGACTTATCACCACTGAACTGACGCATCGCCGTCTCAATTGACCGAAGTTCCTGTTCCTGTAGCAAACCCGCAACCTCGGTGGTTTCTGCCATCGGTTTCCCGAGCTCCGGCAGGACTTCCGCTAAGTCCAATTCATCTAGCGCACCCCCAGCGGCCAGATTGACGATGAGCCGCTCACAGAAGTTTTGCAGTTCGCGAACGTTTCCTGGCCACCGATAAGCTTCAAACTCGTTGCCGACGCGCTCATAGATGAGTGAAGGCTCACAGGGAAACGCATAGCTTTCGCCGTACTCTTGTAGGTAGTGTTCGCTAAGCGCACGAATGTCAGCCGATCGCGCGCGAAGGGGAGGTACGTCAAGGCGAAATACATTGAGCCGGTAGTAAAGATCGTCGCGAAATCGTTTACTGCCAACGGCTTGCTCAAGGTCCGTATTGGTGGCTGCGATAACCTTGAAGTTCAAGGGAATTTCTCGGGTGGAACCGACCGGTCGCACACACTTTTCTTGAAGCACTCGTAATAGCTTTACCTGCTGATCAAGCGGCATCTCACCAACTTCATCTAGGTAGAGAACTCCACCGTTAGCTCGCGCGACTAAACCCTCACGACCACCACGACGCGAGCTGGTGAAGGCACCGTCTACGTAGCCAAAGAGTTCGCTTTCGAACAGTTCGCTTGGTATTCCCCCGCAGTTAACAGCCACAAGGTTGCCATTGTGAAAATCGGATTCGCGATGTATTTCTCTAGCGATGTGCTCTTTGCCCGTGCCGCTCTCCCCCTGCAGTAGAACCGCCGCGCTACCTCTAGCGTAGGTTTGCGCCAATTGGGCGACACGGGTCATTTGCGCAGAATAGACAACGAACTGCCGAGCTTGCGCACCCGCGCCGACCTCACTCCTATTCCTGCTGCCCTGGTGGGAGCGAGCGCGCTGCAAGGCCTTGTCGATCAGCGTTCGAGCTGACTCCTTGCTGTAAATCAAACAAGTCGGCAATCCTCGATCTTTTGCGAGATGGCAAATGTAGCTTGGCCCTACCACCACATCCGGTGCGTCGCTGGCGATCGCCGCATAGAGCTTCTCCGCAGCCTCATCCGTTGTCGCATAGGTATCGTGGCGAAGCGTGGTGGAAGACAGCGCCGGCAAGGCGTCGAAGAGGCGTGACGACAGCGAATTAAGACCCGCAAACGTAAAGAGATGTACCCTTTCCCCAATTCGGCTAGCCCGGGCAATCGCTTCTATCAAATCCGTTTCCGTCACTGGCTGGGCGATGACTGGAAGAGACAAGGCCTTTTCTAAGTACACAGCGTTTGAACCTGCGCTTGCCACTACATCGGGTCGGTGACGTTGGACAAGCGCCTCATAGTCGATGCTGCGAGATGCGACCGACTCTTCAATGATGACCTCGGCCTCTTGTTCAAACTCAGGGAGCACCGAATTGATCAGTTCACTGAACTGGCGATAGCCAATGAGCAGAATGCGTGCTTTTGCAGTCACGCGGAGAGCGCCCCTGGATGTCTTTCAAGCTGTCCTAAGACATCCGCGACAGAGACTACATCCGCGTACTTTGCATGCATGTCGTGAAGGTTAGCTTCATGAGCAGCGTGGTTACGATCACCTACAGCCTCCCGCGGAACCCATACGGGATAATCGTGCTGCAGTGCATCGACCACCGATGCGCGTATGCAACCGCTGGTCGTTAACCCAACTACCACAAGGGAGTCCACGTGTCGCTCAAGGAGCTGGGCTGCTAAATCGGTTCGGAAAAACGCACTCGCATACTGCTTTTCGATGATCGGCTCGTGTGGGCGTGGCCTCAGCCTGTCGTCGACCTCTACCGCCCACGATCCAGCGTTCAGCATATTCAATGCGGGAAGTCGCGTACGAAAAACCGGCGCCTCCGTTGTATTCGTGTATACGACGGTAGTGAACAGCACGGGAAAACCGCGTAAGCGAAACGCCGTCAATAGCTGTGCGCAAACGTTGACTAAGGTATTGCACTCGCTTCCCAGCGCGCTATTCGGATCGGTGAACGCATTGATCGTATCGATCAACAGAAGTCCAGGCGTATCACCCAGATGCAGAGCTTTCCGTTCAAGATCCGTCATCCCGATCCCCGGCCAGCCTAGGCCGACGCCCCTGCGCTGGAAAACTGTGGTGTTACCGGAGGATCTAATTTTGTTTCTTCCAGACAGCGCGCTTTAATGTCTTCTATGCTGCCACCACGATTAAAGAGCTCTGCATCTTGAGGTCGATCCGCACGCATCATCTGCCGCAGCTCCTCGGTTGCAGACACATCCACAGAACCATCAGGACTCAACACAACGCCATAGCGGCGTGCCCCATCGACGCTGACTAAACGGCGTGCCACATCATGACTTACTAGCTCTGGATCCCGCTCTAGCGGATCACCCCAACCACCGCCACCCCAGGTATTGAAGTACAGCAAGTCACCC
>JBCCQO010000104.1:0-9566 GCA_039024595.1 Pseudomonadota bacterium
CGGATCAGCATCTCGTACTCGTGCGTTCCAGCAGGGAGCAGCCGCAAGATTCGTTCCGCGCCAACAATCGCAAACAAAAACGATTTAGGGTTCCGGTTGATCGTAGAGAAGTACAGATCGGCACCCGGTTTCGCCAGATCGGCGCAGGCTGCGACCACCCGATCTGGATTAGGTACATGTTCCAGCATTTCTAAACAGCAAACGATGTCATAGGTTTCCGGCGACGTGTCCGCGAGGCCCTCAGCGGTGCTCAAGCGATAGTCCACGTCTAGACCCGATTCAAGCTTGTGAAGTTCGGCGACATTTAGAGCCGCTTCCGCCATGTCTATCCCAGTGACGCTCGCACCTCGCTGAGCCATGGCTTCCGCCAAAATGCCGCCACCACAACCGACATCGAGCAGCTTCTTTCCAACCACGGGGGAATATTGGTCTATCCAGTTCGCGCGCAGTGGGTTGATCTCATGGAGGGGCTTAAAGTCTCCTTCAAGATCCCACCAGCGGGCCGCTAAGGCGTCAAACTTAGCAATCTCTCGCTGATCGATATTGATAACGGTGCTCATAGGGACTCAAAGGGCCTTTTCGTGAGGGAAGGAAATCAGACATGCACTTTGCTCGAGGTCGCCAACGGTCAATAGTAATCGGCAACCAAAGCCATTTAGCGCGTGTCTCACAGACCCTGATTCTAGTGGGGACCGGCCTTGTAAGGGAAGCTTGTCGAGCTTAGTTACAACAGGTTTTAGATCCGCAGATTTTACTTGCTCTTGATTGTTCTGCCCCAGGCTTGCGCCCGCAGCAAACACTCATTGAGGTCAAGACTTTGGAGTAACTTGTCTCGCACCAATGCCTGACCATCCACCCAAAGATGGCTGACCTCGCTACCGTTGCATGCGTACACAATTTGCGAGACTGGGTCGAACACGGGCTGCGTATGCGGGCTGTTCAAGTTCACCGCAAGCAGGTCAGCCTGCTTTCCAGGCTCAATGCTACCTACGAGATCGTCAATCCCGAGAGCTTCAGCGCCACCTAGCGTGGCCATACGCAAGGTCATCGCGGCAGGAAGCGATTCCGCACTCGCATCGCTTTGCTTTGCAAGCAGCGCCGCGCTGCGCATTTCGCCAAACATATTCAAGTCATTATTGCTTGCAGCGCCATCCGTACCGATGGCAACCGGGATACCGTGACGCAGTAGCTTCGCTGTCGGGCAAGTCCCAGACGCTAGCTTCATGTTCGACTCAGGGCAATGGATGACACTGCTTCCGCTTGCTTGCAGCGTCTCCAGGTCTGCATCGTTGGTTTGGCTCATGTGGACGCACTGAGTGCGAGGCCCTAGAAGGCCCAGCTCTTGAAGGCGTTGGATGGGCCGCCTGCCGAACTGTTGCTGTGAATCGGCTAACTCTTTTTCCGTTTCGTGCAGATGTATCTGAATGCCCCTATCGAGTTCGGCCGCGTAGGTCGCGACTTTCTCCAACGCCGACTGAGAGACTGAATAGGGTGCATGAGGTCCGAAAACAACGCTGATCCGCGTCTGATTTTTGAGGTCATCAATTAAGCTTAGACCCTTGCTGAGGTAGTCATCAGCACCCGCGGCCCAAGCGCTGGGAAAGTCGATAATGGGGCTGCAGAGTTGGCAGCGGATACCGGTGATTCTGGCCTGCTCTGCGACAACTTCGGGAAACAAATACATATCGGAAAAGCAACTTGTCCCGGAGAGCAGCATTTCTGCGATTGCAAGGCGGCTGCCATCACGGACGAAATCCTCATCGACGTGTGCCGCCTCTGCGGGCCAGATGTGATTCTCAAGCCATGGTTGTAGCGCTAGATCGTCCGCAAATCCTCGCAGTAAAGTCATTGGCGAGTGCCCATGAGCATTTACTAGTCCTGGTAACAGAGCGTGATCGCTTAGGTCGAAGCACTCATCCCACTCCCATTCTCCAAGCTCCGCAAGGTCTAATATCGCCGCAATCTGCCCTTCGCGAACCGCGACGGCTTTACCTTCCCAAGCTACGCCAAGCGGCTCGATCGGTACTAGATAGCGTGGTTGGATAACGAAGTCAGCGCGTTGTTTCATGGATTTCTTCTGTCAATAGCTGCTAGTGGAAGCTGCGCGGATTTAAGCACAAATAGTACCCATTAAACCTCGGCGGGGCGCGGTAAATTCCGCCGCTGACAATGGCATAAAAAGGTCTCGCCGAGGTATAATTTGCGGCTACTTTCAACGCCTTCCTATCGCTCTGATCGGATATCGTCGTGCGGCTTTCCTTTTACGCGCGAGCGATCTTTCTGAGCGCTTCGATTGTTGGCGAAAAAGGGCGCTTTTGATCAGTCGAGCCAGAGCCGTCTAGCCGGGCGAGCGGGGTAAGTCCGGCCCGCTGACTTTAGGGCAAGAGGCCTCAAGAAGAGGTCTAAAAAAGCCGCCGCGCGATCAGTAACCGCGAGATTGGTAACAAAGCTAGGACTTCGCAGCTTCGAGTGGAAGCTGTTCGGTTATTTAGCCGTTTAGTTGTATTAGTAGCTGACTAGCAGCTGTAGGGTGCGCTCCCAAGCTGCTCAGCTGAACTTGAATACTGGGTGTAAGCGAACCGAGACCATGGGCGATTTAGCCAAAGAAATTCTTCCAGTTACGATCGAGGATGAACTCAAACAGTCCTACCTCGATTACGCAATGAGCGTCATCGTTGGTCGGGCCTTGCCGGATGTGCGAGACGGGCTCAAGCCTGTTCACCGGCGGGTGCTGTTTGCAATGAATGAGCTGAACAACGACTGGAATAAACCTTATAAAAAATCGGCTCGTGTCGTCGGGGACGTCATCGGTAAGTACCACCCCCACGGCGACTCCGCCGTGTACGACACCATTGTGCGGATGGCCCAGCCGTTTTCCATGCGTTACACGCTAGTGGACGGGCAGGGCAATTTTGGATCGATTGATGGCGACTCGGCGGCGGCGATGCGCTACACCGAAATCCGGATGTCAAAAATAGCGCACGCGCTGCTGTCGGATCTCGAAAAGGAAACCGTCGATTTCGTCGACAACTATGACGGCACGGAGCAAATTCCAGCGGTCTTACCGACCCGAGTTCCCAACCTTTTGGTGAATGGGTCCGCCGGGATTGCAGTGGGCATGGCAACAAATATTCCGCCGCACAACCTCCGAGAGGTTGTGAATGCGTGCCTGGCCCTCATCAATGAGCCAGACACCAGCATCGACGACTTGATGCGCTACGTACCCGGGCCTGATTTCCCCACAGCGGCAATCATCAATGGTCGCGCAGGCATTGTGCAGGCCTACCGCACAGGACGCGGTCGAATCTATGTGCGCGCAAAAGCAGAGGTCATAAGCGATGAGAAGTCCGGACGGGACACCATCATCGTTCACGAAATTCCCTACCAGCTCAATAAAGCGCGATTGATTGAGCGCATTGCCGAGTTGGTCAAAGAGAAAAAACTTGAGGGCATTAGCGAGCTCCGAGACGAGTCGGACAAGGACGGTCTGCGCATCGTGATCGAACTGCGCCGCGGAGAGATCGGCGATGTGGTTCTCAACAACCTTTATTCGCAGACGGCACTTCAGAGCGTCTACGGTATCAATATGGTGGCGCTGGTCGATGGCCAGCCGAAAGTGCTCAATCTAAAAGAGGTCCTCGAGGCCTTTTTGCGGCATCGCCGGGAAGTCGTAACGCGCAGAACTGTTTATTTGCTGCGCAAGGCGCGCGAGCGTGGACATGTACTCGAAGGCCTGGCGATTGCCTTAGCGAATATTGATAGGGTTATTGAGTTGATCAAAAACTCGCCCAGCCCGGCCGATGCCCGTGAAGGCTTATTAAACGCACTCTGGGTTCCCGGGGAAGTGACCAGCATGCTGGAACGAGCAGGCGCCGCTGCCTGTAAGCCCGATGATCTCGATCCTAGCTACGGTCTTCACGAGGGTGAGTACCGCCTATCTCCGGCGCAAGCGCAAGCGATTCTAGATTTACGTTTGCATCGCTTGACTGGCCTTGAGCACGAAAAGCTCCTCAAAGAGTACCAAGACAAACTTACGGAAATAGCAGACCTTTTGGATATTCTAGAAGATCCGGAACGACTCCTTCAGGTCATTCGCGAAGAACTGGAAGAAATCGCGACGGAGTTTGGCGATGAGCGTCGCACGGAGATTCGCGATTCACAGGAAGACCTCACCGCGGAAGATTTGATTACACCCGAGGACCGAGTCGTCACTCTGTCTCACGGCGGTTACGCTAAAACGCAACCCTTGGCGGAGTATCAGGTGCAGCGGCGTGGTGGTATGGGCAAAGCCGCGCTTACGGTAAAGGACGAAGACTTTGTAGAGCACCTGCTCATTGCGAATACGCACGATACGCTGTTGTGCTTTAGCAATTTTGGCAAGGTCTACTGGCTCAAGGTCTACCAGATTCCTGTGGCTGGTCGTACCTCTCGTGGTCGCCCCATGGTCAACCTGCTTCAGCTTGATGAGGGCGAGCGGGTTACCTCGATTTTGCCTTTGGAAGGAGAGACGGAGAATCGTTTCATCTTCATGGCGACAGCCAAGGGCTATGTGAAGAAAACTGAGCTTGGTAGCTTCGCGCCCCGCTCCGCTGGGCTGCGCGCGATCGTGCTAGAGGATGATGATGTCCTAGTTGGCACCGCCATCACAGACGGTAGCAGCGATGTAATGCTCTTCAGTAGTGAGGGCAAGTCCATGCGTTTCCGCGAGAGTGAAGTAAGGCCCATGGGGCGCGCGAGTCGCGGTGTCCGCGGCATTAATCTCGCATCCGGCCACAGCATGATCAGTCTATTGATACCGGATCCCAGCGGAACTGTTCTGACCGTCAGCGAAAACGGCTACGGCAAACGAACGTCCGTCGGAGATTTTCCCACCAAGGGCCGCGCCGGTAAGGGTGTCATCGCAATTGCCAGCTCGGAACGCAATGGCCGCTTGGTGGGTGCCTTGCAGGTCTATGACGGGGACGAGCTTATGCTCATTTCCAATCAAGGTACGCTGGTGCGTACCAGCGCGGACGAGGTTTCCCAGCAGGGGCGTAACACGCAAGGCGTGCGCATTATAAGAACAAAAGAGGGCGAGTCTCTCGTACAGGTCGAACGGATCGTGGACACCGGTGAGGAGCAATCAGACGAGGTGGAATCGTGAGCCGTTCATTTAACTTTTGCGCTGGACCTGCCGCGTTACCCGCTGCTGTGCTTGAGCGGGCCTCTGAAGAGATGTTGGATTGGCATGGCCACGGCATGTCTTTCATGGAGATGAGCCATCGTTCAAAAGAAGTGGTCGATACGGTGGCTGAAGCGGAAGCGAGCTTGCGTCGCCTATTGGGGGTGAGTGACGAATTCGCCGTCATCTTTGCCCAGGGCGGTGCAACAACGCAGTTTTCGGCGGTCCCGTTCAATTTGGCAGGCACTAATCGGGCTTTCGCCTATACCAATACTGGCCAGTGGTCCAAAAAAGCGATTAAGGAAGCGGCTCGCTTTGGCAGTGTCCAGGAAGTTGCACAGACGTCAGCTACGCTGCCACGAGCGATTCCCGAGCAGCAGAACTGGGATCCTATCGGCGAAGCTGCCTATTTGCATATCACGCCCAACGAGACCATCGACGGCATAGAATTTCACTGGCTACCGGAACATGACGTGCCCTTGGTCGCCGATATGTCTTCTACGCTGCTGTCGCGCCCAATCGACTTGGATAAGTTTGACGTGATCTATGCCGGCGCCCAGAAGAATATCGGTCCCGCGGGGCTGGTTATTCTCCTCGTACGGCGCAGTCTCTATGGTCGAGGCATGGATCAATGCCCATCGATGATGAACTGGCAGCTGGCGGACGAAGCGGGATCGATGCTCAATACACCGCCAACGTACTCGATTTATCTTGCTGGCCTGGTCTTTGAGTGGCTTGAAGCGCAAGGAGGCCTCGATGCAATGGCCGAACGCAATCGGAGTAAGGCGACTGCGCTCTACGACGCCATTGATGCAAGTGAGTTTTACGCCAATCCTGTAGCGCCCGCTGATCGTTCCTGGATGAATGTACCATTCACTCTAGCCCGAGATGAACTGGACACCCAATTCTTGTCAGAGGCCGACGAAGCCGGATTGCTCAACCTAAAAGGGCACCGATCCGTCGGCGGCATGCGCGCGAGTATTTATAACGCCACCGGACAGGACGCGGTAGATGCGCTGATCAGCTTCATGCATGACTTTTCTTCTCGCCACGGCTGATACAAACGTATTCCATGAGCGACAGGGAAGAGCAATCGATAAACCGTTCGCAGAGTTCTGCGGGCGAGCCTGAAACGGCCCGAGCTGATGAACGACCGTCGGCGGTCTCTGCACTAGTCTCATCGGATGATTCACGGGATCTTGAAACGGTTCGCGCTGACATCGATGCAATCGACAAACAGATACAAGAACTGATCGCGCAAAGAGCGCGCTGCGCCCAGCGCGTTGCGGCGATAAAACTCGAAGATGTGCAAAAGGCTGCTGAAGCCGGGTCTCCGGCGCAAGAAGTGGTCTATTACCGGCCGGAGCGCGAGGCACAAGTGCTCAGACGGATTATGGAGCGAGATCAAGGGCCGCTTCCCGGTGAAAATGTTGCGCACGTGTTTCGCGAGATCATGTCCGCCTGCTTGGCGCTAGAACGCCCCTTGCAGGTCGCCTACCTTGGCCCAGAGGGGACGTTTACACAGGCCGCGGCAATGAAGCACTTTGGCCATGCGGCTATTTGCGTTCCACAGGTGACGATCGACTCGGTTTTCTCCGAGGTCGAGTCCGGTCAATGTAATTACGGCGTTGTCCCTGTTGAGAACTCCACGGAAGGAATGGTCAGCCACACCCTAGACAGCTTTATCGATTCGCCGCTGAAAATTTCCGGCGAAGTGGAAATGCGCATCAACCATCATCTGCTTGTAAAGTCCGGGGTGGAAGCCGACGAGATTCAGAAAATCTGCGCTCATCAGCAGGCCTTAGCCCAATGCCGAAACTGGCTAGATACTAACTGGCCACGGATACAGCGCCAGGCTGTGAGCAGCAACGGTGAGGCTGCCCGCATGGCGGCAACGATGCCTGGAGTTGCAGCCATCGCCGGTGATATGGCTGCGGAAACCTATGGGCTTGCAAAATTGTCACCGCACATTGAAGACGCGCCGGACAATACCACCAGATTTCTGGTGATCGGGCGCAACGAGTTACCTGAAAGTGGCCGCGACAAGACGTCTATCGTCGTATCAAGCCGCAACAAACCCGGCGCGCTTTTTACGCTTTTGGATCCATTCCGGAAGTATGGGGTGAGTCTGACCCGGATCGATACGCGACCATCGCGTACAGAAAAATGGGCCTATGTATTCTTCATTGAATTTGAAGGACATTTAACCGATCCCACTATTGCAACGATTATGCAAGAGCTTGAAGAGCAGTCACTGCTACTCAAGCCGCTCGGGTCTTATCCGCAGGCCGTCCTTTGAGCAGGTCCCAGACGTTTCCCAAGCCCCGTGTTGGGATCGCCGGTATTGGGTTAATCGGAGGTTCTCTAGCTCTATCGCTTAAAGCGGCGAACTTCGCCACAGAACTGATCGGTTGGGATGGTGACCAAACGGTTTCCGATGGTGCGATTAGTTATGGAATCATTGATCGGACCGCCGCTTCCTTTTCGGAGTTGTGCGCAAGCGTTGATTTGTTAGTGCTTGCCGCTCCCACGCAGGCTTGCGAATTACTACTTCAGCAAGTTTTAGCTGGGGACTTCTCCTGCGTTGTGACCGACGTTGCGAGCGTTAAGAGTCCTTTGGTAGCGATCGCCGAGTCGGTGCCCGACGATCGTTCCACCCGCTACGTTCCCGGTCATCCCATTGCCGGTTCGGAGCGTTCTGGCTTCTCAGCTGCTCGTCGAGACTTGTTCGATGCACATCAGGTCATTCTGACTCCCCAGGAGCATACGAGCGAAGACGCGGTGGCCTTAGTGACAGACGCTTGGAAGGCGGCTGGAGCCACGGTACATCTAATGACGGCACTGGCTCATGATGAGATTCTCGCCCAGACCAGCCACTTGCCACACGTGCTCGCCTTTGCTCTTGTCGACGCTTTGGCTTCTAGTGAAAACAAATACGATGTTTTTCAACACGCGGCCGGGGGATTCCGTGACTTCACGCGCATCGCCTCTAGCGATCCAACCATGTGGCGAGACATCTCGCTGGCAAATCGCGATGCCCTCCTTAAGGCCATTGAAGCTTTCGAAGGCCACTTTAAAAAGCTGAAGGAAGCGATCGACAGCCTCGATGGTCAGCGCTTGCAACAAATTTTTTCCGGAGCAAAAAGCACCCGAGATGCGTTTGCGGAGGAATTTGAGATTCGAACAGCTCAAGAAACTCGAGAAGAAAGCGCGCAGAGCTGACAGTCCCTGTTTCCATGATCAATTTCCCCTTTAAGACCCTCAGCCAGCGGAGCCGTTAAGTCCCATGGATTTCTTACTTGAACCTGGTGGAGTGCTCACCGGTCAGTTACGCGTTCCCGGTGACAAGTCTATTTCCCATCGTTCCGTAATGTTTGGGGCCCTTGCTGATGGCACAACGCAGGTGACCGGCTTGCTCGAGGGTGAGGACGTCCTGGCTACGATTCGAGCGTTTAGAGCGATGGGTGTGCAAATTGACGGGCCGCACGCCGGCGCTTTGACGATCAATGGACTAGGCGTTGACGGTTTGCGTCCGCCCTCGCAACCGCTCGATATGGGAAACGCGGGAACGGGTATGCGCTTGATGGCGGGAATCCTGTCCGGGCAGGCCTTTGATTCAGAACTGTTCGGTGATGCCTCCCTGCAAAAGAGGCCGATGCAGCGAATCATAACGCCCTTGGCGAGCATGGGAGCCGAGATCCAGTCGGCGGAGGGCGGCCGACCACCTTTAATCATTATGGGCGGGAAGCAACTAGCAGGCGTCCACTACGACCTACCGATGGCGAGCGCTCAGGTCAAATCGGCTGTGCTACTCGCCGGGTTGTTTGCCAAAGGTACTACGAGCGTATCCGAGCCGGCGCCGACACGGGACCACACAGAGCGGATGCTGGGTGGCTTTGGCTATCAGCTCTCTACTCAAGACGGCTTTGTCTCACTGGATGGCGGTGGACGGCTAACGGCTACCGAGATTGATGTACCCGCGGATATCTCCTCCGCGGCTTTTTTCCTTGTCGCTGCGAGTATAGCCGCGGACTCAGATGTTCTTCTTACCCACGTGGGTACCAACCCAACGCGAACCGGCGTAATTGAAATACTGCAATTAATGGGTGCTGATATATGCCTAAGCAATGAACGGTTAGTGGGCGGTGAACCGGTGGCAGATATCCGTGTGCGTTCCGCGCCGCTCCGGGGTATTGAGATCCCGTCCGCTCTCGTGCCGCTCGCTATTGACGAGTTTCCTGCGCTGTTCATAGCTGCGGCCTGTGCCTCTGGAACCACCGTGCTCCGAGGTGCGGAAGAACTTCGAGTAAAAGAAAGCGATCGAATTGCCAGTATGGCCGCTGGACTGGCTACCTTAGGTGTGAGCAACGAGGTCCTTGATGATGGCATCATCATCCAAGGCGGC
>JBCCQO010000105.1:0-9491 GCA_039024595.1 Pseudomonadota bacterium
AGGTTGTCGCTGTGCTGCCGATAAGCTGCGGTCGCATCAGTAAGATAAGCCGTCGGCAAGTCGAACATAATGGCCAGCATTAACGCGGCCCAGTCGTGCATGGGCCACGGTGCGTTTCTGTGAGTCACCAGAATTTCCGCAAGCTCTCTGGAGATGCACATCGACATGCCAAGCGCCGGACTGACCAAGGGCAAGTCAGGACTGTTGGCAACGACTTGGGTCTTGTAGGGAGATAGACTTTTTTCATAGAACGAATCAGCGAGACGGCACCCCTTCTCATCGATTAAAGAGACATCGCTGAAAACAAGGGACGGTGGAGTCTTACTAACACTCAAAAGCTCTTTATAGCGCTGCACACGATCTGCGAACCAGACATCGTCTTGGTCACAAAAAAATATATGAGTTGCGTCGCTGCGCGTCAGCAAATCTTGCAGACCCAGTAGAAAACTTCGTGCCGGTCCCAACGGCTTCTCGTGCAGATTCTCGAATACGGGGCAGCGACTGCGTTGATTTTTCGCCCAGGCGCTAGTGATAGCACGGGTGCCGTCCGTGCTTCCCCAGTCGTGCATGTGCACCTCAGTGAGCGGAGTCGTCTGGACCGTTAAGGATTGCAGTTGCTCCTCCAAAAATCTCTCACCTTGATAAGTACACACCAAAGCGGCGAAGCGAATCACGAAGGCAGTACCTGTTCGAGGCGATCTCTAAGGACGCGACGGGAAAACCGCGCGTCATAAATCGAGCGCGTTTGTGGTTTCCAGCCCTGGCGCAAACGGGCAGCAAGCTGTGAGATCGAAGTTGCGAGGGCGTGCGGATCCTCCGGCGCGCACGCGATGAGCCCGCTTTCTTCATTAAAGCTATCCGCCAAAGCCGGCGATGCCCGCGTTATTACTGCGCGATTAGCCGCCAACGCTTGATGAACTTTGTAGGGAACAACCGATGCGGCTTTTTGTGATCCACCAAAGATTCCTAAACAAATATGGGCGCTGGACACCCGTAGGCGCAATTCCTTGGTCTCCAATAAGCTACGGACCCAAGTGAGCGACGCTAACTGTTTTTGCCGCAGCCTTTCTGCAAGCTGGTCTGCGAACTGACCATCTCCCACCAAGACGATGTCGATGGGAACTCCTTCCTTTTCTAGTATCTCTGCCGCATCCACAATCACCTCAACGCCATGCAGAGGTATCAGCGTACCCCAGAAAATCGCAGTGACACGTTCCACGATTGGTGCCTGCGGCATAGGGGTCCACTGCTCTTCATCGATTCCGACCGGTATGGCAACAATTTCCGGGCGCGCCGACCCCAATGCGGCTTCTAGACACTCGCGCTGTGGTTCTGTATCAATTAACAAGCGATCCGCGCAGGCAAGCGTGAATTTCTGAAAAGCGAGCAGGAGCCTCTCGCTGAGAGATCCTTTTGCGACCATCTTTCGATCATCAACAACCGTGCTCTGTAGCTCTAAAAACGCATCGGCGACAACCATTGAAGCACCGGCACAGCCAAGCAAGCGAAGCCACAGCAGCGGAAAGTAAGCGGGATAGGGTACAAACACGAGATCGGCGGAAGAAATTTGCTTGCGATTCCGCAATATGGCGAGCCCGCCTAGAAAAACGCTGCTCAATCGTTCTGTCCAGGAACTCCAGACAGAGAGTGTGTGAGATGCCCCTTGTTTGCGACGTCCTACAAACGCCGTATGAATACTTCTTTCCCGGAATAAGTCGACTAGGACTCGATTCCTCTGATAGAAGTCATGGTCGCTATAGTCACCCACTACCACGAGTTTTTCGATGTGTTCGACAGCCGCGTTGGTCATCTTCCTCGACCTAACTTATTTGGGTGCAGCGCTACCCCGCTAATGCTTGCTACTATTTGCGGTACTGAAAGCGCGGCCAGTTTGATTATACCGCGCAGTATCAGGATCTAAATCTGCGGAATCGCATGTTCAACACAATCCCCACCGAGTTACCCGATACACCTTTATTGGATGCGATAGACCAACGATCGCTCGCAGTTACTGATCTAGCACTCGACCAACTCGCTCTTCTCAGCGATGAACTGCGCAGCTTTCTTCTCTATAGCGTAGGGAAAACCGGAGGCCACTTTGGCGCAGGTCTTGGAGTGGTTGAGCTCACCATTGCACTGCACCACCTTTTGGATTTACCACGCGATCGACTTGTCTGGGATGTAGGGCACCAAGCCTATCCGCATAAAATACTGAGCGGTCGGAAAGACGATATGGCCACGCTCCGTCGTGTCGGCGGCATCTCCGGGTTTCCGAAACGGGCGGAAAGCGAGTTCGACTCCTTCGGCGTTGGTCATGCCTCTACAGCACTTTCCGCGGCCTTGGGTATGGCTTTGGCATCAGCGCAGAATCAGGAATCGAGAAAGGTCGTTGCGGTAGTGGGTGACAGCGCGCTTGGGGGTGGTATGGCGTTCGAAGCCTTATCGCATGCGGGGGATCAAAACGTCAGTCTTCTCATGATCCTAAACGATAATCGTATGTCGATTGGCAATACTAAGGGCGGCCTATCGAACCATCTAGACTCTTTAACCCAGGCGCCTACAGGCTGGCGGGGTTCCGAACCAACGGATCTGAAGAGCGGATTCCACTCGATATTTGAGCCACTGGGTTGGTCTTACTACGGACCGGTGGACGGTCACGATATGCCCCTTGTGATCGAAAGTCTCAAAAACGCGCTGGCAAAACCAGGTTTAAACGTACTTCATGTAAGAACGATAAAAGGTAAGGGCTTTGCTCCTGCAGAATCGGACCCGATCAGCTTTCATGCGATCGATAAAATTGATGCACAAACGCCGCGCAAACAAAGCACACATCGTCATACACATCGAAAGTATCAAAGTGTCTTCGGCCAGTGGCTATGTGAAACGGCAGAGAAAGACGAACGTTTAATTGCTATCACGCCCGCCATGGCCGAAGGGTCGGGAATGGTTGAGTTTGCCCACCGATTCCCCGATCGATTTTTTGATGTAGGTATTGCGGAGCAACACGCGGTGACACTTGCCGCAGGCCTCGCCTGCGAAGGGATGAAGCCGGTAGTGGCCATCTATTCAACCTTTCTACAACGAGCCTATGATCAACTCATTCACGACGTAGCACTGCAGAACTTAGATGTCACCTTCGCGATCGATCGGGCTGGTTTGGTAGGCGAAGATGGCCCAACGCATCATGGTGCATTTGATCTGAGCTATTTACGGTGCATTCCAGCGCTGGTCATCGCCTGCCCTAGCGACGAAAATCAATGTCACCATTTGCTCGATGCGGCGTTCGCGCACGCCGGCCCCGCGGCGGTGCGCTACCCCCGCGGTTATGGGGCTGGAGCGGTAGTCGACAGGGAAGTTCACAGCTTTGTTGTTGGAGAGGGTCAAATTAGGCGATCTGGTGAACGAGTTGCGTTTTTAAACTTCAGCCCCCTACTGGATGAGGTGGTCGCTGCGGCAGAAGTTCTGAACGCAACTATTGCAGATATGCTATGGCTGAAGCCTTTGGACCGAGAACTTGTTGTCAAACTCGCGAACAGCCACGAACTCTTGGTTTCGGTGGAGGAGAACACCGAGGTTGGGGGTGCCGGGTCGGCGGTTTTAGAACTGCTTGGATCGGTTGGCCTTCATGGCAAAGTTGTTCGAGTTGCCCTCAGTGATTCTTTCTCTGGACAGGGCACCCAGATAGAGGTGCGTCAAGCGCAGGGCTTAGAGACGACAAAAATACTGGAACGAGTTGATGAAGCGCTCCAAAACAATAGTCGGTAGGTTGTCGTGCTCAATTTTTTTCCAACACCGGGCGTACCGTGACTAAAAGCACTGCTCTAAAGACGCTCCCATTTGTATCAGTTGTCCTCCCCACCCATAACCGAGCCGACAGTCTGCGCGGCGCCATTGGAAGTGTGCTGGCACAAACCTACCAAGATTTCGAACTTATCGTCGTTGACGATGGGTCGACCGATGAAACACTCACCGTACTAGGGCAACTGAGCGATGAACGTCTTCAGGTAATTAGCTATGCAGAGAACAGAGGCGCCAATGCTGCACGAAACATTGGTATAGCCGCAGCAAAGGGTACCTTCATAGCTCTCCAGGACAGCGATGACTTTTGGCATGCAGAAAAACTTAAAGATCAGGTAGCCGCGTGCCAAATGTCAGGAGCATTCGTTTGCTTCTGCGCAATGCAACGATTGGCGAGAGGTAAGAACAATTTAGTCCCGAAGAAAAGCCACAACCTTAATCAGGGCGTCAACGTAATGCTGCCGAAACTTCTCTTTGGCAACTTTATAGGGAACCCGACTCTCTTGATTCATAAAAGCTGTCTGCACTTTGATAACTTCGATGAAGCACTACCGCGCCTTCAAGATTGGGAGTTATGTCTCAGGCTAGGGAGCCGGTACGATTTTTTCTTCATCGATAAGGCTCTAGTAAAGGTAGGAAGAGGCGAAACTCAAATTTCCAGTGGTTTGGAAAGCTACGTCAAAGCTTTGACCCAAATTATCGACAAACATAATAACTTGTTTAGTGAGTGTCCAAGTAGCGCTTCAACTGTGTGGTTAAACGCGGCCGCGATGTGCATAAGTGCAGGACAGTGGAAACGAGGTCTACGACTTGCAATAACCCAGATGACACGCAATCCGATCGACGCGCTGACTGGACTCACAACACTTTCGATTCGAGCACTCTCTCGTTAACAGCGACAACGGATTCCAAAAATGCGACGGGCCGCTGACTCACCCTCGGCCTAGAATGTCGCGAAGTAAAATTGCAAGCCGTTGGCCTGTAGAAAGACCTCTCCAAGAAATAGCGGGCGAGTTACGAACACGCCCAAAGACTGATCTTGAGTGAGAAGCGAGGCTTTTTTCCATTCGGGCCACATCCGCCGCCAGTTCGTCAAAACGGGACTTTGCCTGTTCATTGATAGTGTCTGCGATTAGCTCTTCACTTTCTTGTAGCCGATGCAGGACTGCCTGCTTGTGCTCAAGCTTTCGAGCAAGCGAGCCGTTACGCGCGAAAATAATAGCTTTGAGCGAACTCACGTACTTTTCGAAAGAAGTGATTCGTTTTGTACTATTAAAGATCGCCGTAGATGCGTTGGCTTCATGTCGACGATAAAGCTGCAAGGGCGATTCCAGAAAGTAACGTACATCCAAAACAGTAGCTAAATCGATCAGCCAATCATCGTGTGACATTGCTGTAGCCGGAATTGGAAGCGCTAACGCTAGAAACTCGCGCCGAACGGCAGTGCAGCAACCCATCACAAATTTCGACAGCGGAATCTTAGCTGAGCGGAACTGATCGAATTTTGTTACACCGACTTCTTGGAGCATCTCATCGGCAAGGAGTGCATCGTTCTGGAAGACCATTTGCTCGGGTCGATGTGCGGCTGAAGCAAGAACGCGTTCGATTTTTTGTGGAAACCAATAGTCGTCCTGGTCACATAGAAACACCAAATCACCAGAGCACTTGGCGAGCGTATCCGCGAAATTCCGGGAATAACCTCGCCGGCTAGGTTGAATAAACAAGCTTACTTCGAAACCAGCTGTTGCGCTGAAATCCGCTACTATCGCTTGCGTGTTGTCATCGGATTGATCATCGAACACCACCAATTCATCAGGTAGGCGGGTCTGACTCGCTAGACTGTCGAGCTGCTTTCGAAGGAAGCTTTCGCCTTGGTATGTGGCGAGCGCGACGCTTACTCTTTGGGAGCACATTGCTTTTTAGAGAGCCTGCCAGCAACAACAAACTGATATGCGATGAAGTTTTGGAGTGGCCAAAATCCAAAATACTTCGCTAGTCGTGCCAAGCCGTATCTTGGAGAATCGAACAGACGATAGTTTCTTCCGAAAGAAGTAATGCTGATGCGGTGTCGCTCAAACAGTCTCCTTAGCGATTTTTCTGTGAAGAATCGCAAGTGTGTTCGATCAAAAATTCCCCGCTCTCGTTCCGGCCAGTCCCCGAGCAAAAGGTTCTTGATTACCGTCCAGTGCTGCACGTTCGGAACTGAAAGGATCAGTTGAGCATTGGGAGCAGCAACTTGCCGAATCATTTCAAGGACCAGGTCTGGATTCTTTGTGTGCTCGATCACATCCGCCAAAATAAACGTGTCAATATCACGAGGCAGCTGCGACACCGTAAGCTGGTCCAAATCCGCGAAAATCAGCGAGTCGAAGTGCCGTTTTGCGTCCTTAGCAAAGGCTTCATCTACCTCGATACCGTACAGCGTCAAGCCATCAAAGCGCCTTCGAAGACTTGCCGCCAGGGCGCCTGAGCTACAGCCTATGTCCAGCACGCGAGACGGCTCGCACTGAATTTTGCTAAGGACATCGGGACGTTCGCTTGTATAGGATTGATAATGTTGTTGCTCGGGTTCTTTAGCCTGTTTTCCCATAATGATCGCTATTTCGCCCTCACTGAGAGTCGCTTGAGGATTCGCAAGAAATATTGGCGCTCCGAGGAGGGCACCAAGATAGAATTCCAGAAGACTGTGAACATAACAGTGATCGGCAGGATCGAGAGCCTTTTTTCTAAAATGTCAGCAAACGCCGTTGTCGCAAGAGTTAGAACCACTAGTGGGACGCTGATAAGCAGCAAGCGTAAAAGTCCCTGGGAGTTAAAGTCGGCGAAATATCTCAAGATCATGTAATCGACCAACGTCCTAGCAAGAAAAACGACTGCCGCACCCAGAATTCCGAAACGGGGGAGAGCGAACAAGAGGGCGATAGAGTAAATAGGTAGCTCCAATAAATGAACAAGCGCAACGGTCCTTGGAGCTCCGATTGCAGTTATGTGATTATTCGAGATATAGGCCAGAGAGTTGAACCAGAACGCTAGAAGCAGAACTTCCCCGACGTAGCGCAGCAAATTAGAGCTTTCCTGGCCTAACCACAGATCGAGAAATGGATGGACCCCGACGATTAGTAGAACGAACACCGGACTCAACGCCCAGGCCAACAAGTATTCAGCTCGCGCGCTTGTTTCTCTCGCGCTCGCGCTCGCGATACCCGCGATTTTGGGAAACAAGGCATTAGTTAGCGCCGCTGGAAACAGTGTCAGTCGTTGAGCTACCTGGAAAGGAATAGCGTACAAGCCAGCCGCAGCAGTACTAACAAATGCCGCGAGAGCAAATCGATCTGCGATCACCATAAGCGGACCCACGGTAGCGCTGACGGTTACCCATTTACCAAAATTAAACAGACTAAAGAAAGAAGCTAGAAACTGAGCTCTTTCGCCTCTCAATCGACAGTTGGGCATGCACAGCAAAAGCCCGAAAAGTGCGGCGATAGCAAACGCGATGGTAAGAGCAGTTGTGAGTCCGACCACGGAATCCCCAAACTGAAGCGCTGTCACCAAGGGAATAATTTGAACCATCGTACTGGTCGCAACCGTGAGGATATTTAAAGACCAGAAGCTTTGATTTCCTTGCAGAAAGCCTCTGCAGAGCGAAAGAGCGAGGACTAAAGGAACAGAAAGAAGAACCATTGGCATCGCACCGGGAATTTCTGCGGCTACCGCCGGACTCAAGATTGCAACGTGAGCAAAGTAGGAGCGTATTACCCAACTCAAAATAAGGCCGCCGAAGACGCCAATAGGCATCGCGAAGGTGAATGCCACAATCAGTAAGTTAGCCTTTTGCTGAGAAGCGTCTGATCCGAGTCGTCCAATCCTCTGCGCGAGTGCCCGTCCAAACCCACAATCAAAAAGGACCGCGTAGTTCAAAGCCAGCCACCATAATGCCATCACGCCATAACGTTCCGGGCCAATCGCCTTGAGATACAATGGGATGGTCGACAGCGTAACTGTGAGCGGTATCAGTGCACCGAAGAAATTCAGTATTGTGTTTCGAACGACCGGCATCCGTTAAATTATACCGCTAGCAGACTTTTGCTTTGACACTAACGCTTATGTGCCTGAACGAGACGGTAAGCCGGTGACGATAACCTGCCCTGAGAGACCCCATCTAGTGACAGACGACGCAGATACTGAAGACTTTTCAAAGTTTGGTTTTGAACAGTTACGAATTGAAATTGAAGCCACTGTAAATAAGCTTGAACAAGAAGACCTAGAGTTGGAACAAGCTGTAGAGACCTATGGCAGAGGTGTGGAACTATTGAAGTTCGCTCAAGAGCGCCTCCTGGAAGCGGAGCAAAAGGTCGAGCTACTACAAATAGGAAGCACGCAGGAATCTTCCGATGAGATAAATCCGAACTAGTGCCAACGTCTACAACATCAAATTTTGTCACTAGAATTGCATTACGCTTCGGACAGCTATGAGCGATAGCGCACTGCAGGACGCTCGTTCACATCTTGACCGCGCGCCAGGTAAACGCATAAGACCCGCCCTCGTCAGAGCTGCTGCCTTAGCCTGCGGTTCCGGTCCCTATGAAAGCGCTGCGGAAGCCATCGAACTAATCCACACCTACTCGCTAGTACATGACGATTTACCCGCCATGGATAACGATGATCTCCGACGGGGGCAAGCCACACTGCATGTTGCATTCGACGAAGCCACCGCCATTCTCGTTGGCGATGGACTCCAAACCAAGGCGTTCGAAATATTGGCAACCGATGAGGCTCTCAGCGCAGAACAGCGAGTGAGCTTAATCGCGTGTCTCGCGCAAGCAGCAGGATTTGAGGGCATGGTCGGAGGGCAAGCTATGGATATTACGTCCGCAGACTCCGAAATGGGGCTAGCCGACCTAAAAAAGATGCATTCGCTCAAAACAGGTGCCCTCATTGTAGCCGCATTGGAGATGGGTGCGATCGTTGCTGGGAGTTCCTCAGCGCAGCGAGATACGCTTCGTGATATCGGGAATAAAGCAGGCTTGGCATTTCAAATCGTCGACGATGTGATCGATGTTCGAGGGAGCAGCACAACGCTGGGTAAGACATCAGGGAAAGATGAAGCAGCCGGCAAAACTACCTATGTATCGCTCTTGGGTTTAGAGGCCGCTGAAGAGTGTGCGACCAAGCTTCTGGATGAGGCGCTGGCGTTGCTTGAAGGGTGGGAAAACTCGACCGAGGAATTGAAAGCAGTCTTAGTGAAGTTAGTTCGAAGGACCAGCTAAGGTTTAATGCCACCGCCTGCGTGCCCATCGGTGAAATCAATGAAACAGGTAGGACGAGCGACGCGCCTGTTGCCAAGATTCAGCTAGTTCGTTGGAAGCCACTTTTAAAACTGCTCAAGCAGCGTAGACAGGACCTTTAACGACAGTACGTCATCACTCTGCATCGGAAAAAAGATGGCCCAGCTTACTTCCCTTGGTCGCCAGGTACTTCTCGTTGTGTGGATTGCTCCCAACGTGAAGCGGTAGTCGCTCGACTACTTCAATACCCTGCTCTTCCAAAGCCTGAATTTTCCGCGGATTGTTTGTCAGCAAGCGTACTTTTTTAACGCCCAAATGCTCAAACATGGGCCGGAGGATACCGTAGTCTCGCATGTCAGCCCCAAAACCCAGCTGCTCATTCGCCTCGACCGTATCGGCACCTTGATC
>JBCCQO010000106.1:0-9479 GCA_039024595.1 Pseudomonadota bacterium
CTGGAACCACCTGACCCCATCCCGAACTCAGCAGTGAAACGGTGCATCGCCGATGGTAGTGTGGGGCTTCCCCATGTGAGAGTAGGTCATCGCCAGGCGCCTAAAAAGAAAATCCCCTGCAGCTTTGCTGTGGGGGATTTTCTTTTTTGGATGCGAGTTCTCTCCCACTACAACGGGTCGATGTGCACCCGGAGAGCAGAACCACCGCGCCCTGTTCACCGAAGGTGAACGGAAAGGAGGCGCCAAAGGAGCACCCATACACAAGGGCAGGCCGTCGTCGGTTGCGGATAAGGAAAACCCTGGCCAAAGAATCGGACTAAAACAGCATGCACACTCAAAACCGTTAGAGCAGCAATATCACTCCTTTTCGCTTAGTACTGACTAGGATCATGATCATTTTCGTCGCAATCTCAAAGGGTTTTCTGTTACGTTCAATACAGTTAGCCGTCCCCACGCTCGCAATTGCGTCTTTACTTGGTTGATTCTGTTAATCGGACTCAGAACAACGCTATGACTGATCAATTAGTCGCACCTGGCAGCCTGCAGTATTTCGAATCCTGGCGTCGTTCGTTGCTAGAGCAACGCTTTTTTACCTGCTCTCCTATTGAGTTTTCCGAGTCTAGCCAGTGGAGGTTTGAAGACGGAATTCTTCGACACCGTACCGGTGGTTTCTTCTCTCTTGCGGGACTGCGTTCAGACTCGCGGCGACCGGAGCTGAACGGATGTGAGCAATTGATCATTCTTCAGCCTGAGACTGCCATCAATGGGTTTCTGGCGAGGCGTCGGAGAGAGGTTGGCGAGATCTTGTTCCAAGGACGGATCGAGCCAGGCAACGTGGAAGTACTTCAACTAGCGCCAACGGTCCAATCCACCGAGGCAAACTACAAGCAATTGCATGGAGGCAAACCCACGCCCTTCATTGAATGGTTTCTAGAGGAACGAGCAACGGCAACACCGGTCTATGACCAGCTGCAGTCCGAAGAAGCGACCAGGTACTATGGAAAGTACAATCGGAATGTTGTGATGCTAATGCGTCCCGCTAGCGACGCCCCCCCGCTCCCAAATACATTTCATTGGTTCAACTTGAGCGATATCCAGCAGTTCGCGGTTTCGAGCAATATCCTCAATACAGACGCACGCTCCGTGCTTAGTGGAATGCCTTGGGAGATCCTTGCTTCTAGTAAAGGACCGTTTGCCGGAGCGACTCCCAATACATTTCGAGCTTCCTTGTTCAACTCCTATAGAGCAACAGCGGAGGATGATCTTTCCAGCGACCTCGATCAAATGGCTTGGCTTACGCGGTTACGCGTGCGTTCCTCTCCTCGGCATCGTGTGATTCGAATAGATGAGTTGTCTAACTGGATCGTCGATGAATACGAGATCCGAGAGAACAAAAAAAAGTACGGTTTCCGGGCGATGCAGTTCAAGGTAGCGGCGGAGGGACGTGAAGTTGCCAGCTGGGATCAACCGCTGATTAAGAGCGATGGTGTCGGCCGCTTAAGCCTCATCTGTCAACAGCAGGCTACTTCTCGTGGATCCGTACTTCGGTTCCTCATAAAAGCAAGCCACGAGATCGGTTTCCTTGAAGGAGTGCAATTTGCGGCGTCTGTGACGATTGCACCGGGGCAAGAGTCTACGAATGACACAGTCGAAGTCGAGCTTTGTGAAATCATTCAGCGGGAAAGTAAATCGAGTACTTTGCAGCGTTGTCGTCAGTCAGAAGAGGGAGGGCGTTTCTATCATGACGAAAATGACTACGAGCTCGTCATGCTCGATTCTGAAGTTACAATCGAGCTCGATAGGTGCGACCCGGAGATTTATCGATGGATGACTCTTGCACAGATTCGTCGCCTTATGCCCATTCCCGGTACATTTAGTATGGAATTCCGAGGCGTACTAGCACTGCTACTCCATTATCTGTGAGCGTTGCGGGCGAATTACTAAAGCCCAAAAACAACTGACTCCGATACCCCTGATACTCGTGAGATTATTGGCGTTCCAATGAACTGCGGTGGTCTAGGCCGTCAAAAATGAAGCACTCTGACAGCTTTTATGCAGACTTCATGCTAGGTCATGCCCAGCGTCTCCGGGGGTTGCCCGAGGAAGCTCCCAGCAGTCTCTGGAGGCGGGTGCGAGTTTCGACCGTAGATTCGCTGCTCGCTTGTGAAGACGATGCATTCTTCATACCTGAACTGAATCAAGCACAGTCTCAGGGGGCACTAAGGATCCTCAATACGAGTAATTTGATAGATCATTGGAAGGTCAGGAGGCGCTTTCGAAGAACGCTTCCACGGCCCACCGTTGCTTTGCTTTCTATAAAAGATGCCTTAGTTCCCAGGGCGCAGGCTTTTCGACCGCTTTTAGGGCGCACTGCGATGGTTCAAGAAGTTCACGATAGGCACGATCGAATCGTAAGCGAGTCACTTCAATACCATCGAGGTGTTGTCCTTAGACGGGCGGAGGCTAAAAAAATCCGCGATGGCAGCGCCAGTATCGCAGGTACCTGGATCTATATGGGGCTATTGCACCGTCACTTTGGTCATTTCCTGGTCGATTCGCTACCCCGGCTATGGCCCGCCTTATTGCCTACGCTTAAAGGTCGCGTGGGCTTTCTTGTCGATGAGGGAGTTCACGTGAGCCAGGATCAGACGTTGTTTGGCCAAGATAGTCGAGATCACTTCGCCTTAACCCTATTAGAGCGACTTGGGCTTGGCAGAGAACGATTCCTAGCGCTTGAGGCGCATTCGCGTATAGAGAAGCTTCTCGTTCCAGTACCCGTCTGGCGGCGAGAACATACTCATTACTACAGCACTCCAATGGCAAACGACCTTTGGAACTCGCTCCGAAGCGAACGGCAAAACCGCCCCAATCGTGTCTACTTTACGCGTCGTCACTTCGCCGCATCTGGGGGTGGGCGACCGCTCTCAAACGAGGGTGCTGTTGAAAAACTGTTCGAATCTCGCGGCTTCACCGTCATTGCGCCCGAAGAAATGGCGCTAACTGAGCAGCTCGATCTTCTTGCCGATAGCAAAGTGATTGCGGGCACATTGGGGTCCAACATGTTTAACGCCGTATTCATGCATCAAGGCAAGAGTTTCGTTCTTGCGCCAGGGTCGCTCTTAACGGTTGCACCGGTGAATCTTGGCCGATCCGCGGGTATTGATACCTCCCTATACGTCGAGCCGAGTCAGAAGCACGTTACATTCAATAGCAAAGAACCTTGGCAAGTTGATTTAGCAAAGCTTGAAGCCGCTCTGGACCAGGCAAATCTCCAATAAGAGCACCGATGTACTACACAGGAGCCGACGATCACTTAGTGAACGATCGGCAGAGTCTTAGTTTGCAAATACTCCGCTCAAGGCTCGATTGCTTCACCGTGGCTAGCTCGAAGCTCGTTTATCACTTTGTCCGCAGCGGAGTATTCGACATAGTCGCGATGCTCAACAACGAGGTTTTCCGACACGTGAATGATCGATATCAAGCGTCCCGGGATGTTGACTAGGTCTTTATTGATGCCCCAGTACGCGCCAGATACTTCGATATCAATTGCGAGGTTCACTACGTGATAGCCAGCAGTTTCTAAGCACGAGGTAACCCTGTAGCTTATGTCACTAGTGCCCGATTCGGCTGACGACGAGCTCCAAAATTGGACAATGTCTTCCGCACCACTCAGCGCTATCTCGTCACGATCGTAGTGCGTCATCGTTGGATCAAAGTACTTCGCGTTATCTGCAAGATAAGATCTCATCTGCGACCAATTCATCGAATCGATTGAACTAAGGTATCGGCGCGCGACCGAGTCTTCGTCGCATCCAAGCGCAGCGCTGCAGGCAAGTGACGTCCCAATCAGAAACTGACTCCATCGTTTAGCGTGCATGAATTTCCCCCAAGTGCAGATTTCAAAACCTCGGCGGTGAGGGCTAGCGCAAAGCCGGCAACGTATATTCCACGGTTACGCCACCACCTAAGGGCCAACCGAACGCGGCCCACAGCATGGTCATAACGAGTCCGAACGCCAACATCATCATTGAGTAGGGCAGCATCGTAGCGGTCAGGCTGCCGAGACCGAAGTTCCTATCCCAGCGCCTTGCGAAGGTCAGCACCAAAGGGAAGTAGGGCATGAGTGGCGTAATGATGTTGGTCGCCCCGTCACCGGCTCGGTAGGCAGCGGTTGCCATTTCCGGGCTGACCTGAGACAGCATCAGCATGGGCACAACGACGGGAGCCAGGAAGGCCCACTTCGCACTGGCCGACCCCACGAAGAGATTTAGGAAAGCAGCGAACAACACCACCGCGCCGAGGATCCCCCATAGCGGAAGTGATGAAGCCTCGATTAGCGCGGCGCCTTTGATTGCCAGGATCAACCCGAGGTTTGACCAGTTAAACATTGCGACGAAGTGCGCGGCCATAAACGCGAGCACCAGATAGTAGCCCATGTCGCGCATACCGCCGCTCATCATATCCACGACATCTCGATGCGAGCGGATCGTGCCGGCCGCGGAGCCATAGGCCCAGGCGGTTGAAAGAAAGAGAATGAAAAAACCGGCTATTAAGGAGTTGTAGAATGGCGTGAGGCGCGCTTGTAACGAACAGTCACCGGCTTCAAGTGCTTCCGTCGAGCATGCTGCTTCATTGATAAGTGGGGTATCCGGTCCAAACAGCAAGAACAGCCAGAATCCTGTCACTCCTAAAAGAGCGAGTCCCGCTCGGCGCAAGCCCAGGCTTTCCTCCGCGCTGATTGTCTGACTCACGTCCGCCATCGGCACATCCTCCGCGGCGGACGTTGGCTGCCATTGGCCAAGCCTAGGCTCGATCCAGGTATCTGTGACGAACCAGATAATAGGCAGGTACACAAACAACATCCCCACAATGAAATACCAATTACCAGCGATGTTAGTCGGGAAACCAGCGACTAGTATGCCGGCCGCTTCTGAGGTGATGCCAAGTAGTAGTGCGTCGAGCTGACCCATGATTAGATTAGCGGAAAATCCTCCCGATACACCGGCAAAAGCGGCCGCAATACCTGCGATCGGATGACGTTCGGCAGCCGCAAAGACGATGCCTGCCAACGGAATGAGTACGACATAGGCCGCGTCGGCGGCAAGGTTTCCCAACATCGCAACAAAGGCGATGAACGGTGTTAAGAGGTACTTCGGGGCATCGCCGACGGCAGCACGCATGGCGGTTCCGAAGAGCCCAGATCGTTCAGCGACCCCGGCTCCGAGCATCACCGTAAGTACAAGGCCAAGAGGATGAAAATGCGCGAATGTCTCAGGCATTTTCACAAACAGCCGTTCTAGATTTTCTCCTGAGAGAAGGCTCTTGGCAGAGACAACGCCATCTTCTCCGATACCAAAGCGAGCTTTCTGTGCGTCGGGCATTCCCGCCAGGATTTCCGGCGCGAGCGTTTCTGAGAGCCCCAAAATTTGCGAGATAACCGAAAGGGCTGTAATGATCCCGATGAGATAGAGAAACAGAAACACCGGGTCAGGCAGAGAGTTGCCCGTCCGCTCCACCCAGCCCAGAAAACCTGACGAATTTTGTACGTTAGATGCTTCGCTTGTATTCATTAGCGAGTTCCAAGTTAAGGTGCTGATGCAAATTGAGGACGCTAGCAGAATAACGTCTTTGTATTGAATCCGCAGCCGCTTAAGAAGTCATTGGGAGGCGCACCAGGGCAGGTATTTATAACGCTGAAACGGGTGCTGAAGGTGATTGCGAGACTCGATTCGGTTCCTAGCGCGACGCCGCTAAGCTTGCGGGTTCCCATCCCCCACCCAGCGCTTTGTAGAGCCCGACCAATGCTCTCAACTGAGCCTCGCGGGCAATACTCACTGCGATCTGCGCATCAAACAACTGCCGCTGCGCATCGAGGACTTGCAGGTAGGCGAGAACTCCATTTCGGTAGCGTTTAGTAGCGAGACTGAGATATTCAGCGGCGGCCGACTCCAATGAAAGCTGAGCCTGCAGCAACTCACCCGATTTATAAAACTGATTGAGACTGTCAGACACTTCGCGCAGGGCTTGGAGTACGACTTGCTCATAGCGGAGACGGGTTTGATTAAAGCGGGCCTGTGCAGCGGAGAGTTGGGCCCTGCGCGCGCCTGCGTTGAACAAGGGCATAGCTATATCCAGCTGTGCAATCCAGTACTCACCTTTATCGTCAAAGAAGTCATCGAACTCTTCGGTTTGAAAACCCAGACCACCGGTTAAGGTGATGTTTGGAAGCAATCGCGCAGTGGCTATTCCTACCGCCTCACTGCTGGCGATCAGCTGCTGTTCCGCTTGCATGATATCCGGCCTGCGCTCGAGTAAATCTGCGGACAAACCAGCGGTGACGGCCGTCGGAACGTACTGCTCTTCCAATTTTGATTCCAAGGTAAAGTGCTTGGGTACTTCTCCTAAGAGAATCGCCAGTAGATTTTCGAGTGCTAACTGCTCTTGTTCAGCTCGAGGTATAAATGCTCGCGATGCGGCCAGCTCCACTTCAGCCTGTTTGACCTCCAGTTTTGATGTGAGCCCACCTTTAAAGCGTTTCTCGGCAATGATCAGCGATCGTTCCCGAGACGTAAGCGTGTCATAGTTTGTCGCCAATCGAGCGACCACACCGGCTAGAGAAAAGTACGCAGCAGACACATCTGCCATGAGCTGCAGTCGTACTGCCTGAGCCCCATATTCTTCTGACCGGTACCGAGCGTAGGCGGCGCGGGCGGTGCGCCGATTTTTGCCCCACAAATCCAGCTCCCAACCGATGGTAGGACCTAAGAACAACTCATCGGAGAGTTCCGGATCGTCTGTCGTTAACGCGGATTCGTCTTCCCGCTCGCCGGTCAGTTCAACATCAATGGTTGGGAATAGCGGTGCACGATTCACGGTGTACAGGGAACGGGCTTCCTCTATTCGTTCCAAAGCCAAAAGCATTTCTCGATTGTTGCTTAACGCGATGTCAATCAATTCTCTAAGCTGGGGGTCGCGGAAAATATCAAGCCAGGCCTGGTCGGCAAGAGAGTTTGGATCGTTACTTTTATAGTCCAAGTCTACATGCCAGAATTCCGGAAGCTCGGTGACCGGTCGCTCGTAATCGGGACCGACGACACAAGCGCTCAGGTATGTGCATAGGCAGATGCATAGCCAGGCAGTTCGGAACAAGCGCTGTACCCGTTTAGTGGCGTTTGTTACGTTGGTTGCGTGGTTCACGCGTGTCGCACTCTTCACGTAAGACCTTTCAAGATAAGGGCTGCCCACTCACGGCTTCACCTTCTTCACGTACATTTGCAGCAAGGCGGCGGTCCCAGCGCCCCAGGATCACAAAGAATAACGGCACGATCAAAATGCCTGCCGTAGTCGCTAGCAACATACCGCCGAGCACGGCGGTCGAAATTGACTGACGTGCCACGGCGCCGGGCCCTGTGGATAGCACCAAGGGCATCACTCCAAAAATAAAAGAAACGGCAGTCATCATGATGGGACGAAATCGCAGCTTAGCGGCGTCAAGCGCCGCCTCTGCGAAACTGTGACCTTGCTCAACCAACTGTTTGGCGAACTCCACGATAAGTATGGAGTTTTTTGCCGCCATGCCGACCAGCGATATCATCGCCACCTGAAAGAAGAGATTGTTCTCAAGGCCTCGCAGCCAGACTGCGAAGAAGGCCCCAAATAATGCTGTCGGCGCAATCAAGAGTACCGCCACCGGTATTGTCCAGCTCTCGTAAAGGGCGCAAAGAAACAGATAAACGAAGAGCAAGGCCAAACCCATGGCGACAATGGCCTGTCCACCGGCTTGCAACTCTTGCGCAGTAAGCCCTGTCCATTCATAGCCGATGGTGGGGGGCAGGGTGTTGTCCAGTACCTCTCGCATGGCGTTGATTGCATCACCGGTAGAGTAGCCGGCGGCCGCGTCGCCAGAGACCTTTGCCGCAGTGAACATATTGTAGTGATCGATGGCCGCAGGTCCGGTGGAGTAGCTCAGGGTTCCAAGTACGGACATCGGCACCATAGCTCCAGAAGCTGAGCGCACGTAGTAGTACTGAATTGCATCCGGTCGTTCTCGAAAGCTAGCGTCGGCTTGCACTCGGACTCGGTACACCCGTCCGTAAAGGTTGAAGTCGTTGATAACCGAAGAGCCGGTAAAGGTACGCATAGTGCTATAGACCTCGCGCAGGGGTACGCCTAGCGCTTTAGCTTCCGCTCGATCGACGTTGAGGAACAGCTCCGGGGTCTCCGGTTTAACAGGACTTGCCACTCCAGTCAGCTCCGGCCGCTGATTGGCCCTTTGACGAACCAGCTCAGTGCTTTCAAGCAAACCCGCCCAATTGGTTCCCGTTAGGTCTTGCAAGACTAGATCGACGCCGGAACCCAGACCAAGTCCGGCAATCGCCGGTGGCTCGGACACCTGCGCGACGATCTCCGGGTAGGATTCCAGTTCCCGGCGGACCTCTTCGATCACGCGCTTTACGGTGTAGCCATCCGCTTCCCGCTCTTCCCAGGGCTTCAGCACAACCTCGATTTGACCGTTGGCTTCGTTCCCACCGGAGCGGCGATTCTCCCCTGCAAGCGTAAATACATGCTCTACGGCGGGGTGAGCCATAATAAACAGCTCCGCTCGCTCTAAAACGGGCTTAGTTAGGTTGACCGTTGAGCCATCGTGCAGCTCCATATCGACGTAAAACAAGCCCTTATCTTCAACGGGCATAAAGCTTGAGGGTACCTGCGACATTAATAGCCAAGTACAAGCACCCATCAGTAGGAATACCATCAAGGTACGACCTGAGTAATTCAGCGTATAACCCACGGCAACGCCAAAACGGGCGGCCCCGGCCTCCAAGAGCTTGTCTATCTCACGAAACAGCCGGTTTTTTTCACCGCTGTCTTTCTTCATCAGCAGCGCACATAGCGCTGGACTCAGTGTTAGGGCAACCAGCGTTGATAGCAGTACTGCGACGGTAATAGTGACGGCAAATTCTCGGTAAAGAATCCCGGTGATCCCTCCGAGCAACGCAACCGGAACGAATACGGCGGCGAGCACGAGAGAAGTCGCTACCAATGCACCGGTTAGCTCGCTCATCGCTTTGATCGTCGCGTCTCGGGCGCCCATGCCCTCTTCGTTCATCAATCGCTCTACGTTTTCGACCACAACAATCGCATCGTCGACCACGATTCCGATGACCAGCACGAGTGCCAGTAGGTTGACCGTGTTGAGGGTAAAGCCGAGCGTTAACATCGCGATGAAAGTTCCAATCACCGACACCGGAACCGCCAGGGAAGGAATAAGCGTCGTTCGCCAATTCTGCAAAAAAAGGTAAACCACGAGCATAACCAGCAGCAGAGCTTCGATTAGCGTAATAATCACTTCCTGAATCGACTGTTCTATGAACTCGGCGTTATCAAATACAACAAGCCATTCGAGGCCGCCGGGAAAGTTCTGCTCAATCTCGGCCATCTTCGCCCGGACTCGAGCCGATACATCGAGTGCATTAGCC